>NZ_LR217710.1:0-300000 GCF_900698915.1 Buchnera aphidicola (Cinara curvipes) | reverse complement strand
ATTTTGAGAGATATTGAGTTATGATAGATATTTTTTTAAAAAAATATAGCATTACTAAAAATAATATTTATTCATTATTAAATGATATGTTAGATAAAAAAGTTGATTTTGGCGATATTTATTTTCAATTAAGGGAAAAAGAAGTATGGGTTTTAGAAAAAAAAATTATTAAAAAAGGTACTTATCTTTTTGATGAAGGAGTAGGAATTAGGGTAGTAAAAAATATTTCTTCTAGTTTTTCTTATACTAATTCAGTTACATTAGATAACTTAGTTAATGCTACTAATACAGTTTGTTCGTTTCTACCTACAGTAGATAGAAATATTTTTAAAAAAAAATCATATTTAAATATGAATTGTTTGTATACTCAATGTAATTCAATAAAAAGTTTTTCTATTAAAAAAAAGATTTATTTATTAAAATCTATTGATTTCTTAGCAAGAAAACAAGATTTTCGTGTTGTTGATGTTTATTCAACATTAACATGTGAATATGAAGAAATTGTTATTGGTTCAACAGATAATAATGTTATATCTCATGATATTCGTCCTTTAATTAATATTTCTATTCAAGTTACCGTTGAACAGAATAATAATCGTGAGAAAGGTTATAGTGGAGGAGGAGGTAGATTAAGATTTAGTGATTTTTTAGAAAAAAAAAATAATAATGAAACATTAATAGAATTTTGGACAAAAGAAGCTGTCCGTATCGCTCTTATTACTTTATCCGCAAAATCTTCTCCTTCTGGATATTTTCCTGTTGTTTTAGGTCCGGGATGGCCTGGTATTTTATTTCATGAAGCAGTTGGTCATGGATTAGAAGGGGATTTTATTCGCAAGAAAACATCTATTTTTTCTAAAAAAATAGGAAAACAAGTTGCTTCTTCTTTATGTACTATTGTTGATGATTCTACTTTAATAGGCTGTAATGGTTCAGTAAATATTGATGATGAAGGAGTACCCGGTCAATATAACATATTAGTTCAGAAAGGAATTTTAAAATCTTTTTTACAAGATAAATTAAATGCACATATTATGGATAGTAAAAGTACCGGTAATGGAAGAAGGGAATCATATGCATACCTTCCCTTACCTCGTATGACTAATACATATTTATTAGCTGGTACAGATAAACATATAGATATTATTGAAAGTGTAGAATATGGTATATATGCAGTAAATTTTAGTGGAGGAGAAGTAGATATTACTTCAGGAAATTTTGTTTTTTCTACTTCAGAAGCGTATATTATTAAAAATGGTAAAATTCTTTATCCTATAAAAGAAGCTACTTTAATTGGATCTGGTCTTCAAGTAATGCAATCAATAACTATGGTAGGAAATGATTTAAGTATAGATAGCGGATTAGGTATTTGTAGTAAAAACGGACAAGATATATCAGTTAGTGTTGGTCAACCTACTATTAAAATAAATAAATTAACAATAGGTGGAGTTTCTTAAAAATATTAATATATTTTGTGCAGTCAATTTAATAGTATTATGACTGCATAATTTATACAAATAAATTAGATTATTAATTATTTAAATTTTTTATGATTTATATAATACAAGTATATATATTTTTGTATTATTTATTTTGAATTTTCTTTTATACGTGCAGATTTTCCTTTACGTTTACGTAAATAATATAATTTAGCTTTTCTAACTAATCCATTTTTTATAATTTCTATTTCGTTTATATTTGGTGAATGAGTTAAAAAAGTTCTTTCTACTCCTTCTCCATTTGATATTTTACGTACAGTGAATGATGAATTAAGATTTCTATTTCTTTTAGAAATTACTATTCCTTCAAAAGATTGAATACGTTTTTTATTTCCTTCTAATATCCATATCTTTACTATAAGAGAATCTCCTGTTTTAAATTTAGGAATATTTTTTTTTTTATATTCATTTTCAATGATTTGTATACAATTATTCATATTTTTATTTCTCATATAATTAATTCTAAAATATATATTATTATTTTATGATTTTTATTTTTTTTTTATTTTAATAATTATTTTTTTTTTAATAAATCAGGTCTTTTCAATAAAGTATTTTTTAATGCGTATTTTAATCTCCATTTTTTTATTTTTTTATGATTTCCAGATAATAAAATAGAAGGCACTGTATTATTATTTATATTTTTTGGTCTAGTATAATTTGGACAATCTAATAAATTGTTATTAAAGGACTCTTCTTTTAAAGAATTTTTATTGTTTAGCACTCCAGGTATAGATCGTGTAATAGCATCTATAAATATCATAGCTGGTAATTCTCCTCCAGTTAATATATAGTCACCAATTGACCATTCTTCGTCTACTTGTGTTTTTATAAATCTTTCATCAATTCCTTTGTAACGTCCGCAAATAAATATTAAGTTTTTTTTTTTAATAAAATATTTTATATTATTATGATTTAATATTTTTCCTTGCGGTGATAAATATATCACTATACTTTTTTTTTTTTGTTTTTTTTTTGCTTCTATAACAGCTTTAAATAGGGGTAAAAACATAATTAACATACCTGAACCCCCTCCATATATTTTATCATCTATTTTTTTTCTTTTATCTATACTGAAATCTCGTAAATTTAATATGTTTATATTAATCTTTTTTTTTTGAATTGCTTTTTTTATTACTCCATATTTAAAGATATTATTAAACATATTTGGAAAAATTGTTATAATACTAAACTGTATCATCTTATTTATCTTTTTGTATAAAAAATATATTTATTTATAATTGAACCATTCAACAATAATAACTTTTTTTTTAATATTTATTTTTTTAATAATTTTTGGTTGTATAAATGGAATATATATAGTTTTATTTTTTTTTTTACATAAAACTAATAACATATTATATACTTTATTATCTAGTATATTAATTACTAGTCCTATTTTTTCTCCTTTTGTATTAAAAATATTACAAGATAAAATATCATTCCAATAATATTCTTTATTTTTTAATTTAGGTAATTGTTTATTTTTAATTAAAATTTTTTGTTGCGATATGTCAAAAGCCTGATTTCTGTTGTTAATTTTTTTTAATTTTATAATAAAATTATTTATATATTTTTTGTATATAATTATATCATTTTTATTAATAATTAAATCATTTTTATTTAATCTCCAAGGAAGATAATAAAAAATATTTTTTTTTATTTCTGTAAATGAAATTAAATGCACCCATCCTAAAATGCCATATGGTTTTCCTATTTTACCGATAATAATCATAATTAATTAAGAATAATAATATTAATAATATTAATGAGAATGGTTTTTTTTATTATATTGATTTAATAATTTTTTAATTCTATTTGATTTTTTTGCTCCTTTTTGTAACCAATATTGAACTTTTTTAATATAAAAAAATACTTTTTCTTCATTTTTTCCAGCGAAAGGATTAAAATATCCAATGCGTTCAATAAATTTCCCATTACGAGCAGATCTGATATCTGCAACTACTATTTTATAAAACGGTTTTTTTTTTACTCCATATCGAGCAAGTCTTATTTTAATCATTTGAAATCCTTTTTATTTTTTTTATTTATTTTATTTTTTTATATAAAATATTTATTATTTATATTATTTTATCAGATAATTTTTAATTTTTTCAAATATTTTATTTTTTTTACTATTTTTAATTTTTTTCATAATACGTTTAATATTATCAAATTTTTTTAAATACATATTTATTTCTTGTATTGTATTTCCTGATCCTTTTGATATTCTTTTTTTTCTTGAAGATTTTATAATAGATGGAAATTTTCTTTCTTTTTGTGTCATTGAATTAATCATTGCTTTAATTTTTATAAGAGATTTTTCATCAATTTTTTCTAATATTGAATTTGAAGAAAATATATTAATTGGTAATTTATTTATTAATGAACTAATTCCTCCTATTTTATTTATTTGTTTAATTTGTATTAAGAAATCATTTAAATTAAATGTATCTCCTTTTTTAGTAGTTTTTTTAAGTAATTTTAATTCTTTATGTTTTATTTTATTTTGAATTTCATCTATTAAAGATAATATATCACCCATTCCTAAAATTCTTTTGGCAATTCTTTCAGGATGAAAAATTTGTAGATCATAAATTTTTTCTCCTATACCAATATATTTTATTGGTTTTTTTGTTAATGTTCGAATAGATAATGCAATTCCTCCTCTTGTATCACTATCTAATTTTGTTAAAATAATTCCAGATAATTTAAAATTTTTATTAAATTTATTAATTGAATAAATAGAATCTTGACCGGTCATTGAATCAACAACAAATAATGTTTCATGAGGTTGAATATAATTTTGTATTTTTTTTAGTTCATTTATTTTTTTTTGATCAGTATGCATTCTTCCCGCTGTATCGATTAATAGTACATCATACTGTTCTTTTTTTGCTTCTTTTATTGCTGATTTTATAATTTCACTTATTTTTTGGTCAAGGTTAGATAGAAAAAAATTAGCTTTTGTTTGTTTTATTAGTCTTTTTAATTGTAAAATTGCAGCTGGTCTATATATATCAATAGATACTACAAGTACTTTTTTTTTGTATTGTTTAGATAGTAAATAAGCTAGTTTGGCTACACTTGTGGTTTTACCAGAACCTGGCTGACCTATAATAGTACAAGTAGTTAATCCATTTAATAAAAAATTAAATAGATAACAATTATTCCCCATTATTTTGATTAATTCTTTTAATACAATTTGTATTAAATTTTGACTAGGACTAAAATTTTTATTTATATAAATTTCTGATATTTTTTTTTTTATATTTTTTAAAAATATTTTTATAACTTCTAATGATACATCAGCATCTATTAATGCTATTTTTATTTTTTTAAGTGTTTTTTTTATTTTTTTTTCTTTTAATTGGCTTTTATATGAAATTTTATCAAAAATATCTGTTATTTTTTTTGTTAAGTTATTAAACATAACGTTAAATAAATATCCTTATATTAGTAATATAAATTATTATTTATATAATAATAATTTTATTTATATTGAATAAAATTTTTAAATTAATTAATATATTTTTATTATTTTGTTTGAGATAGGATAACAACCTAATATTTTTATATATTTAGTATATTTCTGTATATGATATAATATATCTTTTTTAATATCTAAGTTTAGATTAGCTTCTATTTCTAGAAGATATGTTTTTTCTTTTTTACTTGCTAAAATTATTTTTATAATTAATATATTTTTTTCTTTTAATATTTGTAATATTTTGTTCTTATTGATTTTACTATCATTTAATGTTATTAACATAGTTATTTTAGATGGAGTTATATTAGATATTTTTTTTGATTTTTTTGAAATTAGTATAAATCGAGTTATATTATTTTTTATATTAGATATATTTGTTGCTATTTTTTGTAAATTATAATAAGAGCCTCCTATTGAATTTCCTAATACGGCAGATGTTTTTTTATTTTCTATAGAAATTTGATTCATAGCTGCAGATGTACTATTAAAATAGTATTTTTTCCACTCTGGAAATCTTTTTAAAAAAAGACTACATTGTATAAAAGGTTGTATATGACTATATACACGTTTTATGTTATAGAAAAAACAATTTTTTAAAGTAAATAAATGATGATGAACAGATATATTTATTTCTTTAACTATATTTACTTTTTCTTGTTTTCTTAATATATCATATACTTCAGGAATAATTCCTGATATTCTGTTTTCAATAGGAAATAATGCTAATTGACATCTTTTTTTGTTAAAAGATTCTATCATAGATTGAAAATCAATGTGTTCATCTTCTAGTAAAATATTTTTATTTTTTTTAGCTATAATATTAAAAACAGCAGATGAATATGAACCTATAGGTCCTAAATATGCACAACGAAATTCTTTTTTGGAATTTAATATTTTATTTTTCCATTTTCTTTGAATTAAAATAGAATTTTCTACAATCATTTTAAACATTTTTTTTATGAATGTAGGATTAATTTCATTTTTTTTGCTTAATTTATTTAAGTTTTTAAATAATTCTATTTCTCTATTTTTATCATAAATATTAAATTTATTATATATTTTATTTTTTAAAATATCTACTGATACAGATTCTCTACATTTTAATAGTTTTATTATTTTATTATCAATAAAATTTATTTTATTTCTTAATAAATATAATTTTGTTTTTTTGTTCATTTTTTATTTTCCAATTTAATTATTTTTATATTTTTTATTATATATAAATTTTTATAAATATATTTTATATCTATAAATAAAATTATTTTTTTTAAAAAAAATAAATAAATATATTTTTAATTTTAGTAACTATATAGGTAATGTATTATGAAAAGTTTTTCAGCTAATTCAAATAAAATTATACAATCTTGGTATTATGTTGATGGAACTAATAAAATATTAGGTCGTCTTGCAAGTAAAATATCTATATATTTACGAGGAAAACATAAACCAGAATATACTCCTCACATAGATACTGGTGATTATATCATAGTTATAAATGCATCAAAAATAATTGTTACAGGAAAAAAAGAAATTAATAAAATTTATTATCATCATACAGGATACGTTGGAGGTATAAAAAAATATACTTTACAATATATGTTATTACATCATCCTAAACGTGTAATTGAAAAAGCGATAAAAGGAATGTTACCTAAGGGTTCTTTAGGTAGAACTGTTTTTAAAAAGTTAAAAGTATTTTCATTTAATGAACATAATTTAATTGCTCAAAAACCCATTTTTTTGGATATCTAATTATTTAAGTAATAGGAAAAGGAGGTGTAATTTATGTCAAAATATATAAATTATGGTACAGGTCGTCGTAAAAGTTCTTCAGCTCGTGTTTTTTTATATAAGGGAGAAGGTAAAATTGTTATAAATAAACGTTCTTTAAAAAAATATTTTGGAAGAGAAACTTCATGTATGGTTGTTCAACAACCCTTAGATATAGTTAATATGTTAAATAAATTTAATTTTTATATTACTGTTAAAGGTGGGGGGGTTTCAGGTCAAGCGGGAGCAATCCGTCAGGGAATTACTCGTGCATTGATAAAATATGATAGTACATTAAGAGGTGTTTTAAGAAAAGAAGGATTTGTTACTCGTGATTCAAGACAAGTAGAACGTAAAAAATGTGGTTTTCGTAAATCTAGAAAAAAACCTCAGTTTTCAAAAAGATAATTTTTTTTTTATAAAAAACCCGGTATATTTTAATCCGGGTTTTTAATAAAAAAATTTTATTTTTAAAATAATAATAGAAGTATGTTTTTATTTTACACAAATAAATAAAATTATTTTTTGAATTTAATAAGATATAAAATATTTTCTGTTTTTTATATTTTATTAATTGAAATATAGTATTTTATTTTTTTATTAAAAATACTTTTTAAATATTTGGTTTATATAAATATTCAATTATATCTTTAGATAATTTTTTTATTCCAATTTTTTTTTTAGCTGAAATTAAGTAATATTTTTGATTTTTTTTTATTCTTTTATTTATATAAATTATTAATTTAATGATTTTTTTTTTTTTTAAACTATCAATTTTATTAAAAACTAACCATCTAGGTATATTAAATACTGATTCATTAAAATTTTTTAATTCTTTTAAAATAATTAATCTAATTTTATTAATATTTTTTTTTTTAATTGTTGTTATATCGATAATATGTAATAATAATCGACAACGGGATAAATGTTTTAGAAATTGTATTCCTAAACCTACTCCAGATGATGCTCCCTTTATAATACCAGGTATATCAGCAATAATAAAAGTTTTTTTTTTTATTTTTACTGTTCCTAATATAGGATTTAATGTAGTAAAAGGATAATTATTTATTTTTGTTTTGGCATTAGAAAGAGCTTGAGTTAAAGTAGACTTTCCTGAATTTGGTAAACCTAATGTTCCAACGTCAGCAATTAATATCAATTCTAATTTTATAATTTTACTCTCACCTAGAGTACCGTTTGTTTTTTTTCTAGGTGTTCTATTTGTAGATGATTTAAATCTAGAATTTCCTAATCCGTGCCAACCACCTTTAGCTATAAGTATTTTTTGATTTTTGTATATTATATCAGATATTATTGATTTATTTTCAGTATTTAGTACTCTTGTTCCTAGTGGTACACGAATAAATATATCTTTTCCTTTTTTTCCTGATCTATTGGAACTAAACCCATTTTTTCCGTTTTCAGCATAAAATATTTTTTTAATTCTATAGTCAGTTAATGAATTCATATTTAAATCAGAAATTATCCAAATATTACCACCATCACCCCCATCACCACCATCAGGCCCTCCTTTTGGTATAAATTTTTCTCTTCTAAAACTAATACATCCATTCCCTCCATTTCCAGCAGATACATGAATTATAACTGAATCAACAAATTTCATGTTGTATCTCTCTTATTGAAAATATTTTTATAAAATTAAATATTTTTTATTTATTTATATAATTTAATATTTTTATGGCATACAAATAACACTGACATATGTTTTTTTTAACAAGCCTCTTTTTTCAAATTTTACTTTTCCTTTAGCAATAGAAAATAAAGTATGATCTTTACCACATTTAACATTATTACCCGGATGAAATTTTGTTCCTCTTTGTCGAACTAAAATATTTCCGGAATAAACATATTCCCCTCCATATTTTTTAACACCTAATCTTTTTGAGTGTGAATCTCTTCCATTACGAGAAGAACCGCCTGCTTTTTTTTGTGCCATTTTTTTTCCTTAATTTCTTTTATAAATATATTATTTTTTTTATTTTAATATCTGTATAATATTGTCTATGTCCTTGATTTTTTTTATAATGTTTTCTACGTTTAAATTTTATAATTTTTATTTTTTTATCTCTTCCGTGTTTATATATAGAACCTTCTATATAAATATTTTTTAATACTGGCTTTCCAATTAATACTTTTTCTTGATCGGATAATAGTATTATTTTTTTAAAAAGTATTTTTTCTCCTATTTTTATATTTAATTTGTCTAATCTAATAATTTGTCCGCATTTTGCTTTATATTGTTTATTACGATCTAAAAATATAACATACATAATTTTTTCTCTATATATTAATCAGTTAAAGATAAAAATTTTTAATATAATACTCATTTTTTTTAATAATATTTTTTTATAAATTAAATTTTTGATTTTACTTAAAAATAAAATATTTTGAAAAAAAATAAAATTATTATATTAAATAGTATATCATATGTTTTTTTTATAATTATGATATATTTATATAATTAGTTTTTAAATATTTTTAAAAATATATTTTATATAATTATTTATTTTTATTATTCAATAAAATTTTTTTTATTCCATTCAGATATAGTATATGTATTTATAGTAACTGCATGAATTTTTTTTTTTAAAAAATAAGGCATTAATATTTTATATATATTTTTTTGTTTTTCTAAAGAATTCATACCTATAAAAAAATCTCCTATAGCTGTGATAATAATATTATTGTATTGTTTATTTATTATTACTTTTTTTAATTTTAATTTTTCCTTAATTAAAATACTAATTTTACTAGATTTCATATTAATTTCTCTAAATCTGGTATATTAATTAATTATTAAAATTGATTAATATAAATATTTTTATTTTATATGATATATAAAAAATATTTTTATATATAAATATATATATTTAATAATTTTATATTATTTTTAGTAATTCTAATATTTTTGATAATTTTATTAATTATATATTTTTAATATATGTATATATTATTATATACTTATAATATATTTTAACATAATATTAAAATATTCAATATTATTTATATAATATTATTTTTTTTATAGAGATATAAAATTAATAATTTTAATAAATCAAATTTTATTTTTTATATTTTAACGTAAAGGAGTTAAGAGCTTGTTTAATAAAGTTCCAATGACATTACGGGGTTTTAATAAATTAAAATCTGAATTAAAAAAATTAAAATATACCACAAGACCTTGTATTGTAAAGTCAATTGCAGATGCTCGGCAGTTAGGTGATTTAAAGGAAAATGCAGAATATCATTCGGCAAGGGAAGAGCAAAGTTTTTGTGAAAATAGAATATGCGAAATTGAAAACAAATTGCTTTGTGCTCAAATTATTGACATAACTAAAATACCTTATAAAGGTATTGTTATTTTTGGATGTACTGTAACAGTATTACAAATATATACAAATAATATCTTTGTATATACTATTGTAGGTGATGATGAAGCGAATTATAAAGAATATTCAATTTCTATTTATTCACCTATGTCTAGAGCTTTAATTGGAAGAAAAAAAAATGATATTATTTTAGTAAAAACCCCTTCTGGATCAGTAGAATATTTAATTAAAAAAATTGAATATATTTAAAATAAAAATATATTAATTATATATATTAATTTTTAATTAAATAGTTTTTTAGAATGTATTAATTGTTTTATACATAAAAATCTAAGTAGTTTAAAAAAAATAAATATTTCTATGTATAATATATTTTTATTAAATTTCCGTGTCTTTTATATTTTATTGGTATTAATATATTATGATTTTTAGAAAAAATTCAAGAAGTTCTAAAAATTGGTTTAAGAAACATTGTAGTGATCCTTATGTTAAAGAAAGAAATAGAAGAAGTTTAAGGTCTAGATCATGGTTTAAATTAAAAGAAATTAATGAATCTGAAAAAATTTTTAAAAAAGGCATGAATATCATAGATTTAGGATCAAATCCAGGAGGTTGGTCAGAATACGCTAGTCAGGAAATTGGTTGTTCAGGAGTTATTTTTGCATATGATATTTTACCAATGCGTCCTTTAAAAAATGTTACTTTTTTTAATGTAGATGTCTCAAATACAGATGTACAAAAAAAAATGTTGTTTTTTTTGAAAAAGCATTCCTGGAATGTTGTCATGTCTGATATGTCTCCTAATATTAGTGGTTGTTCTATTGTTGATAATGTTAATACATTTAAATTAAGTAATATTGCAGTAAGAATTGCTGTACATGTATTATCAAATACAGGATATCTAATAATAAAGTTATTTCAAGGTTATGGTTTTAATAAATATATACAAAAAATTTTTAGTAAATTTATAATAGTAAAAGTTTATAAACCACGTTCTTCACGTTTTAATTCTCGTGAAGTTTTTATTATAGCTCGTGGACTTAAAATATAATTTTTTATTTTATTTTAATATGAACATAAAGTGGGGTTATCTTTTGACTAATACAGTTAAAAATTTCATTATATGGTCTTTAATTTTAATTATAGGAATGTCTTTATTTCAAAAAATAAATAATTATTATTTAAATAATTATGAAGTTAATTATTCTACTTTTTTAGTAGAAGTTAATAGAAATAAAATTCGTGAAGTTCGAATTAATGGAAATAAAATTTCAGTTATTAGAAAAGATATGTCACAGTATATTACGTATATTCCTATTCATGATTTTAGACTACTAGATGTATTATTAAGACATAAGATTAATATTATAGGAGATTATCCTAACAAAGGTCGAAGTATTTTTTTATCTATTTTTATTTCCTGGTTTCCTTCTTTTTTTTTAGTAGGTATATTGATTTTTTTTATAAATTATATACAGGTTAATGGAAGTAAAGGAATATTTTTGTTTGGAAAAAGTAAAGCTAAAATGTTATTGAAAAATAAAGTTAAAACTACTTTTTCAGATATTGCTGGATGCGAAGAAGCAAAAGAAGATGTATCTGAATTAGTTGAGTATTTGAAAGAACCAAAGAGATTTAAAAGACTCGGTGGAAAGATTCCTAGAGGGATATTAATGTCAGGTCCTCCCGGAACCGGAAAGACATTATTAGCTAAAGCAATCGCTGGTGAAGCTAATGTTCCCTTTTTTGCAATATCAGGTTCTGATTTTGTAGAAATGTTTGTTGGTGTTGGCGCTTCTAGAGTTAGAAATATGTTTGAAAATGCAAGAAAATGTGCACCTTGTATAATTTTTATTGATGAAATTGATGCTGTTGGAAGAAGTAGAAGTGTACATGCAAATAATAGTCATAGTGAAAGAGACCAAACATTGAATCAAATATTAGTAGAAATGGATGGTTTTGGAGGTAATAAAGGAATTATATTAATTGCAGCTACTAATCGCCCAGATGTTCTCGATCCTGCTCTCTTAAGACCTGGTAGGTTTGATCGACAAGTTACAGTTTCTTTACCAGACATTAAGGGAAGAGAAGAAATATTGAAAATTCATATACGAAGAATTCTTGTTTCTAATGATGTAATTCCAATTATTATAGCTCGAAGTACTCCTGGTTTTTCAGGAGCAGATCTAGCTAATTTAGTTAATGAAGCAGCATTATTAGCTGCTAGATTTAATAAAGCTGTAGTTAGCATGCTAGATTTTGAAAAATCTAGAGATAAGATTATAATGGGTTCTGAGAAAAAATCTATTATAATAACAGAATTTCAACGAGAATCTACCGCATATCATGAATCAGGTCATGTAATCATTGGTAGATTAGCTCCTAATCATGATCCTGTACATAAGGTTACAATTATTCCTAGAGGAGATGCTTTAGGCTTAACATTATTTTTACCCTCATCTGATACACGCATTTTAAGTCGTCAAAAATTAGAAAGTAAAATATCTACTTTATATGGTGGACGTTTAGCTGAAGAAATTATTTATGGTTTTAATAAAGTTTCAACTGGTTCTTATGGTGATATTAAGTTAGCTACTAGTTTAGCAAGAAATATGGTTACACGATGGGGTTTTTCAGAAAAATTAGGACCTTTATCATACGTAGAAGAAGAAAAAGAAGTATTTTTGGGTCAGACTATAGAAAAAAATAAATATATTTCGGATAAAACAGCTCAAATAATTGATGAGGAAATAAAATTACTAATTAAAATTAATTATAAAAGAGCAAAGAAAATTTTAGATGAAAATATAGATATTTTACATGCTATGAAAGACGCTTTAATGAAATATGAAACATTAGATTCTTTACAAATTGATGATTTAATGTCTAGAAAACCAGTTCGTGTACCAGACGGATGGCATTTACGTTAAAAATTATTTTCATAGAAAGAAAATTTTTTTATTTTTTTTAAAAATTAATCGATTTTATATAGTAATAATTATTTTTCTTGTAAAAATATAAATATTATTATTTATAATTATTTTTAAAAATAATTTATATAAAATTTATAATTATTAAAAATATTATTATCATTAATTTAATGATATCTATTTTTATAATAGATATCATTAATAAATTAATCGTTTATAAAATATATATATTTTTTATTTTAAAAAAATAATTTTATATATATTCTTGGATAAATCATTTAATATTTATTAAAAAATAAAGTTTATATATTTTATTAAATATTTATATTTTAAATAGATATTTATTTATATAAATATTTTTATAAAAAATTATTTAATTTTTTGTAAAATTTAACTTTATTTTTTTATAGAAAAATATATACATAATAATTTTTTTTCTTTTTGTAAAATTATTAATTATAATAAACTCATATTAAAAAAATAAAATTTTTATATAAGTAAATTAAATATATATTATTATAATTAGATTTAAAATTTATTTTAATATTTTAAAAGTATATAAAAATTATTTATATACTATTTTAATTAGTATATACTATTTTTTAATATATAAAATTTTTATAGATTTAAATTAATGATAATTAATTATATAAATATTTTATATAAATTATATTTTAAGTATTAAAATAATATATGGTGTTTTATATGCATTTGTTTTTATTGATAATTTTTGTTTTTATTTCCTTTATATTAATTTCTCTTATTATATTTCAATTTAGTTCTGGAAGTAATTTATCTTCTAATGTCAGTGATTATTCCTCTCAGTTATTTACTGAACATTCGAAAGGTTATGTAATGACATATACAATAATAGTATTATTAATTTTATTTTTTGTAATAAGTTTAATTTTATGTAAATTTAATTATTGGACTCAATATAGTTTAAATATATAATTATTCATATGAATTATTTTATTTTTATAATTATACTTATTTATTAAAATATTTATACTATAATAATAATATAAAGATCTTAACCGAAGTGGTGAAATTGGTAGACACGCTATCTTGAGGGGGTAGTACTTAATTTTAAATAAGTGTACGGGTTCAATTCCCGTCTTCGGTATAAATTATGTTTCTTTTTTCTTTCTTTTTTTAATTTTTTATATTAAATATATTTTTATTAAAATGGAAATTTAATATTTCAACCCCGAAATTTTCGGGGTTTTTTATTACAACTATTTAATAAATAAAAATTTTTCATTAGAAAATATCTATTATAAAAAATTTAGCATATTTAAAAAATAATTTTATATATAAAATATCATTTTTTTTATTTTGATTAACAAAATTTCTTTTTCTTTGAATTATTTATTTAGTTGAATATATCCATTTAAATTTAAGGATAATTGATATGAACAAAGAAATATTATCTGTAGTAGATGTTGTTTCTCATGAAAAGTCTATTCCTAGAGAGAAAATTTTTGAAGCTTTAGAAAGCGCTTTATCAATTGCTACGAAAAAAAAATATAATCAAGATATAAATGTTAGAGTGTGCATAAATCGTAATGATGGTAGTTTTAATACATATCGAAGATGGTTAGTAGTAAATACTGTATTTAATCCAACAAAAGAAATTACATTAGAAGCAGCTCGATTTGAAAATAATACTATAAAATTAAATGATTATATAGAAGATTGTATTAATTCTGTAACTTTTGATCGTATTGCAACTCAAATAGCTAAACAGGTTATTATACAAAAAGTAAAAGAAGCGGAAAGAGAAATTATTATTAGTCAGTTTTATAAAAAAAAAGGTCGGATTATTATAGGAATCGTTAAAAAAATTAATCGAGATTACATTATTTTGGATATTGGTAATAATATTGAAGGTATAATTATGCGTGAAGATATGCTACCAAGAGAAAATTTTAGAATTAATGATAGAGTACGAGGTGTGTTATACAATATTTCTTGTGAATCTAGAGGTATACAACTATTTATTAGTAGATCAAGATTAGATATGTTAATTGAATTATTTCGCATTGAAGTTCCTGAAATAGGAGAAAAATTAATAGAAATAAAAGCTATTGCTAGAGATCCTGGTTCAAGATCAAAAATAGCTGTTATGACATATGATAGTAGAATTGATCCCGTGGGTGCTTGTGTTGGAATTCGTGGAGCTAGAGTTCAAGCAGTTTCTAGTGAATTAGGAGGAGAAAGAATTGATATAATTTTATGGGATCATAACCCAGAAAAATTTGTTATTAATTCTATGGCTCCTGCTGATGTATCGTCAATTATTTTAGATGATTATAATCATACTATTAATGTATCTGTTGAAGAATATAATTTAGCTCAAGCAATCGGAAGAAATGGACAAAATGTTCGTTTAGCATCTCAGTTAACTGGATGGGAATTAAACATTATGACTTCAGATACTTTAATAAAAGATAACAAATTAGAAAAAAAAGATTTTTTTTATATTTTTAAAAATCAACTTCAACTTACTAAAAATGATATCTCACTATTATTTCATTCAGGATTTTCTTCTATACAATCAATTGCTGATGCATCTATACGTCAATTATTATCAATCAAAGGAATTAAAAATAATATTATTCTCAAAATAAAAAGAAAAGCAACACTAATTTTAAAAAATGATCAAGAAAAATTAGTAAAAATGTTTTATAAGAATTATTCAAATTCAGAACTATCTTGTTTAAAAAACATCAATGAAATTGTAATTCAAAAATTAATAGAAAAAAAAATATATACTTTAGAACATTTAGCTGAAAAAAGTATTGATGATTTAAATGATATTTCTATATTAACAACTATACAAGCAGGTCAATTAATAATGGAAGCACGAAATATTTGTTGGTTTAATGAAAATAAATAAAATAAAATATAATAGTATTTATAATAACAAATTTTTTAAAAAAATAAAATTATTTTTAAAAAATTTAGTAATATTTTTTAAATAAAAATATATAAAACTTTTAATAAAATAATTTTTTTTATTAAGAATCATAAAATATAGATTATATCAAATAATTTTTTAAAAAAATAGTAATTTAAATATATTTAAATAAATATGTTTTTTATATATATTAAATAATTGAATAAAAAATAGTATTTATTAAATATATTTTTTGATATATTATTTTAATAAAATTTTTAATAATATTAATCTTTAATTGAATTTACACTTAAAATAAAAGAGATAATTTTACCAGTGAAATTGAAAAAAATAAGACATAAAAATAATAATCAGTTATTAAATAAAGATAAGAAAAAAAAATTATCAAATAATAAAAAAAAACCAACAAATTTAGTACATTCTAAATTTATTAAATCAGATATTTCTTTTCAAAATAGAAATAAGAAAAATATTAGCACTGAATTTAAAAAAAAAATAAAGAAGAAAACATCTAGTTTTAATTCATTAAATAAAAAAAATATTTTAAAAAATAAACAATTAGATTCTGATATTGTAATACATAAAAATAAAAAAAATATACGAAATAATCAAGATTCTAAAAAAATAAAAAAAAGTTATATTAATAATAAATCGATTAAATTGTCTGGTAATAATAAAAATAATAAAAAAAGTGTTTCTTTTTCTTCAAAAATATCTGATAAACGTTTTTTAAATTATAAAAAAAAAAATAAAGCACATATAATAAAAAATTCTATATTACACCAAAAGTTTAATAAACCTTCCAAAAATTTTAATAAGCCAGTTATCATTATTAATGATATTTCTGTATTAGAATTATCTAATAAAATGTCAGTTAAAAGTTTTGAAGTTATTAAAAAGTTATTAAGCTTAGGTTTTTCAGCTACGATTAATCAAGTATTAGATAAAGATACAGCTCAATTAGTAGCAGAGGAAATGGGTTATAAAGTTCTTATTCATTATGATAATGAATTAGAAATATCTTTAATGAAAAATCGTAATTTAGATAATTTAATAAAAAAAATAAGACCTCCTATCGTTACTATAATGGGACATGTAGATCATGGAAAAACATCTTTATTAGATTATATTCGATCTACTAAAGTAGTTTCAAAAGAATTAGGTGGTATTACTCAGCATATTGGTGCTTATCATGTAAATACACCTCATGGAATTATTACTTTTTTAGATACTCCAGGTCATTCTGCTTTTACTGCTATGAGAGCGCGAGGAACTAAAATTACTGATATAGTTGTGTTAGTAGTTGCTGCAGATGATGGTGTAATGCCTCAAACTATAGAAGCAATTCAACATGCAAAAAATGCGAATGTTCCAATTATAGTAGCTATTAATAAAATTGATAAAACTAACGCTTATTTAGAAAAAATTAAAAAAGATTTAGTTAAATATTCTATTATTTCTGAGGAATTTGGTGGAGAAAATATATTTGTATTAGTTTCAGCAAAAACAGGTTTTGGAGTTGATGAATTGTTATCTGTAATTTTACTTCAGTCTGAAATGTTAGAATTAAAATCAGTATATAATGGAGCAGCTTCAGGTGTAGTAATTGAATCTTTTTTAGATATAAAATGTGGACCTATAGCTACAGTATTAATAAAAGAAGGAACTTTACATTTAAATGATATTATCATTTGTGGAACAGAATATGGAAAAATAAAATTACTTAGAGATGAATCTCATCAAAAAATTTCATCAGCTAGCCCTTCTATACCAGTAGAAATATTAGGTTTATCCGGAGTTCCAAATATAGGAGATATATTAACAGTTGTTCATAATGAAAAAAAAGCTAAGGCAGTTTCTATTTATAGAAAAACAAAAATTAAAGAAAAAAAATTTTTTAATCAAAAAAAGACTGATATAGATAATTTGTTTACTAAAATTAATACAAAAAAAATATCAGATTTAAATATTATTTTAAAAGCAGATGTTCAAGGTTCTTTAGAAGCAATATTAGATTCATTAAGATTATTATCTGATAAAATTATTAAAATTAATATTATAATGTCTGGTGTAGGAGCTATTACAGAAACTGATGTAAATTTAAGTATTACTACTTCAGCTATACTAATAGGTTTTAATATAAGAGCTAATGTTTCTGCGAAAAAAATTATAGAATTAGAACATTTAGATATTCGATATTATTCTATAATATATGATTTAATTGATGATATTAAAAAAATTATGTCTGGTTTGTTAATTCCGACACATAAACAAAAAATTATTGGTTTAGCAGAAGTAAGAAATATATTTAAATCTCCTAAATTTGGATTAGTTTCCGGGTGTATGGTTATAGAAGGTATTATTAAAAAAACTAACCCAATAAGAGTATTAAGAGACAATATTGTTATCTATGAAGGAGAATTAGAATCATTACGTCGTTTTAAAGAGGATGTTATAGAAGTTCGCAGTGGAACTGAATGTGGTATTGGAGTAAAAAATTATAATGATATTCATGTCGGTGACATTATTGAGGTTTTTCAAGTAATTAAATAAATAAATTAATAATGTTATACATAAAAAATATTGTCATTATTAATAGGAAATAATATGTTAAAAAACTTTAGTCGATCTATGCGATTAGAACGTAGTTTACATAAAGAAATTGCTACAATTATTCAATTTCGTTTAAAAGATCCAAGAATTAATTCATTAATAACAATTTCAGAAGTAAAGTTATCATCAGATTTAAGTTATGCTAAGATATTTATTACTTTTTTACAGTATAAAAATAAAAAATATATTGAATTAATATTAAGTATATTGCAGAAAGCAGAGGGATTTATTAGGTCACTCCTTAATAAGAATATATATTTACGTATTGTTCCGAAATTATGCTTTATTCATGATGTTTCTTTCATTAATGGGATTTTTATTTCAAAATTAATTAGTAATCGTATATTGAACTAATTAATAATTTAGTATTCAAGTAATATAAATATGAGTTTAAAATGGATTATATAAACAGTATGAACAATACTGGAGTATTGTTGCTAGATAAACCAAAAGGAGTTTCTTCTAATTGTATATTACAACAAATAAAAAGAATTTTTTTTGCTAAAAAAGCAGGTTATTCAGGTTCATTAGATCCTCTAGCTACTGGTATGTTACCTATTTTATTTGGTAAGGCAACAAAATTTTCAAAATATTTAACTGATTCAGTAAAAAAATATCATGTAATAGCAAAATTAGGGGAAATTACTACTACTGGAGATTTATCTGGAGAAGTATTAAAGACTCAATCAGTATGTATTAATATTAATGATATAACTGAAATTCTAAAAAATTTTATTGGAGAAATTCAACAAATTCCACCTATGTTTTCAGCTATTAAATATAATGGAATACCATTATATAAATATGCTCGGATAGGTATTACAATTCCTCGTCATAAAAGAAAATTAATGATTTATCAATTAAATTTTATTAAATTTATTAATTGTTTTTTAGAATTTACAGTTGTATGTTCTAAGGGAACATATATTCGTAGTTTAGTATATGATATCGGAAGAAAATTAAATTGTGGGGCACATGTAATTTTTTTACGTCGTTTAAGAGTAGGTCCTTATCATTCATCACAATTAATTAAATTATCTGATTTATTTTTTATTAATAAAAGATATATACAAAAAAAATACAAATTATGTATTTTTAATATATTACGTACGTTTTTATTACCTATTAGTTCAGTTTTTTTAAAATATCCTCAAGTAAAACTATTTGAAAAAGATGCTAAAGATTTTCAGAAAAATAAATGTATTTTATTAATTTTACCTTTTAATACTGGTTTAGTTCGGGTTTTTAACAAACTAAATAATGTATTTTTAGGAATTGGGCAAGTAAATACATCAGGATTATTAAAGCCAGAATGTATTTTATGTAATTAATTATAATTTTTATAAAAAACTATAATATTATTATATTTAATAAAAAAGTATATGAGGTGTATATATGTCAAAAAATAAATTAGAAACAAAAGATTTAATTATAAAATATGGAAAATTATATAGTAATAGTGGAAATTCTTCAGTTCAAGTTGCATTATTAACTAGAAAAATAAATCATTTACAAAAACATTTTTCTATTAATAAAGATGATCATTGTGGTCGTAAAGGATTATTAAACATGGTTGCTCATCGTAGAAAATTATTAGATTATATAAAATCTAAAAAACATAAACATTATCTATATTTAATTAAAGATTTAGGTTTACGTCATTAAAATATTAAATAATTGTTATTATATAACATTAAAATATAATAGTAAATAGAGTATAATTCTATATATAGAAGGGGGCTTTAATAGCTCTTTTCTTTATATTTTTATATTTATTAGAGATAAAAATATTTTTTTGAATTATTAATATGATAAATTATTTTTAATAAAATATAAATATTTTTTTAAATCATTTTTTAAGGATGTTAATTTTGTTAAAACCAATCACACATAAATTTAAATATGGTAATCATTCTATTATTTTAGAAACTGGAGTGATAGCTCGACAAGCTACCGCTGCAGTTTTAGCTAGTATGGATGATACAACTGTTTTAGTCACTATAGTTAGTGATACTTCGGTGTCAACAGGACAAAAATTTTTTCCTTTAATTGTAAACTATCAAGAGCGTACTTATGCTGCCGGTAGAATTCCTGGAGGTTTTTTTCGTCGCGAAGGTAGACCTAGTGAAAACGAGATTTTAATTTCTAGATTAATTGATAGACCTATACGTCCTTTATTTCCTAAGGATTTTTTAAATGAAGTACAAATTATTGTAACAGTCATTTCAGTAAATCCTCAAATAAATCCGGATATAATTTCTATTATAGGTTCTTCTGCGGTTTTATGTTTATCGGGTTTACCTTTTATAGGTCCTATAGGTGCAGCACGTGTTGGATTAATAAATAATAAATATATATTAAATCCTTCTACAGAGGAAATTAAAAAGAGTTTTTTAGATTTAGTAATTTCAGGCACTAAAGATACTATTTTTATGGTAGAAGCTGAAGCTAATATATTGTCTGAAGAGGAGATTTTAAATGCTATTTTATTTGGACACGAAAATCAAAAATCATTAATTGATAATATTTATTTATTTTCTAAAAAAGCAAATAAAATTCCAAATACTAATTCTATTTTATCTAAACCAGATAAAACATTATATAATTTAATTTCTAAAAAAATTAAGAAAGATATTAATCAAGCGTATCATATTTTTACAAAAAAAGAGAGATTAAAAAAATTAAGTGATATTAGACAAAAATTGATTATAGATTTATTAAATAATGATAATACGTTAATAACAGCTAAAATTGAAGAAAATATATGTTTATTAGAACGTAATATTGTACGAAAACGTATTTTAAGAGGAAAATTAAGAATTGATGGTAGAGAAAATGATATAATTAGACATATTGATGTAAGAACAGGTGTACTTCCTAGAGTTCATGGATCTGCTTTATTTACTAGAGGTGAGACACAGGCTTTAGTATCTGCTACTTTAGGAACATCTAGAGATGCACAAAATTTAGATGATCTTTTAGGAGACAGAACTGATAATTTTTTATTTCATTATAATTTTCCTCCATATTCTGTAGGTGAAATTGGAATTGTTGGATCACCTAAAAGGAGAGAAATAGGTCATGGAAAATTAGCTAAACGTAGTTTTTTAGCTGTAATGCCTAATATTGAAGAATTTCCTTATACAATTCGTTTAGTTTCTGAAATTACAGAATCAAATGGTTCTTCTTCAATGGCTTCTGTATGTGGTGCATCTTTAGCTTTAATGGATGCTGGAGTTCCTATTAAATCAGCAATTGCTGGAATTGCTATGGGTTTAATAAAAGAAAATAATTCTTATGTGATTTTATCAGATATTTTAGGAGATGAAGATTATTTAGGTGACATGGATTTTAAAGTTTCAGGTAGTAGAGTAGGTATTACTGCTTTACAAATGGATATAAAAATTTCTGGTATTACAATTAGTATTATCAAAGACTCTTTGTATAAAGCAAGATTAGCAAGATTAAAAATTTTAGATATTATGGAAACAACTTTACAAATCCCTAGAAGTGATATTTCAAAATTTGCTCCTAGAATTTATACAATAAAAATTAATCCTGAGAAAATCAAAGATGTAATTGGTAAAGGTGGTTCTATAATTAGAATGTTAACAGAAGAAACTGGAACTGTTATTGAAATTAAAGATGATGGAGTAGTAAAAATATCAGCAACTATTGGAAAAAAAGCTAAAAGTGCTATTCGTAGAATTAAGGAAATTACTGAAGATATTAAAATTGGAAAAGTTTATTTAGGAAAAGTAACTCGTATTCTTGATTTTGGTGCTTTTGTATCTATTGGTTTAGGTAAGGAAGGTTTAATACATATTTCTCAAATTTCAAATAAAAGAGTAGATAAAGTAGTTAATTATTTAAAAATTGATCAAATTATTTCTGTAAAAGTATTAGAAGTAGATCGACAAGGTCGTATTAGATTAAGTATGAAAAATATTAATGAAAAATAAAATAATTTATAATATATACACAATTGATATTTTATATAGTGTATACTATCTTATTATATATTTTTATTGTACAATAAATATTATATTAATTCATTCAAAAATATTAAATATTTTAATTTGTAATTTTTTTGTTAAAATTATTTATTATTTTTTTTAAAAAAACTATATATATTCAATTTAGCCGGTTCATACTCTTTAATGAAAATAGATAGAAATTCTCATAATGAGTTATGTAGTATACTGGCCATTTTTGTAACATAAGAGGCTTATACTCTACATGACTCAAATTCATCATTCTTTTTCCGTTTTTGGACTTAATTCTTTTTTATTAAAATCTCTTGAATCTTTAGGATATATTAAACCATCTCCTATTCAATCTATTTGTATTCCTTATTTATTATCAGGAAAAGATGTATTAGGAATGGCACAAACTGGTAGCGGAAAAACAGCCGCATTTGCATTACCATTATTAAATAATATAAAAATTTCTTTAAGGTCTCCTCAAATTTTAATTTTAGTTCCTACTCGAGAATTAGCAATTCAAGTAGCTAAAGCTTTTTCTGATTTTTCTAAATATGTTATTGGAATACAAGTACTAGCTTTATATGGTGGTCAGAGATATGAAATTCAATTACAAGCTTTAAGAAAAGGACCTCAAATTATTGTTGGAACGCCAGGTCGATTATTAGATCATTTAAAAAGAGGAACATTAAATTTAACTAATTTAAGTAGCCTAGTTTTAGATGAAGCAGATGAAATGTTACGTATGGGTTTTATAGAAGATGTAGAAACTATTATGTCAAAAATTCCCAAGAAACATCAAACTGCTTTATTTTCAGCAACAATGCCTAATATTATTCGTAGGATATCTAGACGATTTATGGACTCTCCAAAGGAAGTTAAAATACAGTCTACTGGAATTACTCGTCCTGATATACAACAAAGTTATTGGATAGTACGTGGTAAAAAAACTGATGCTTTAATTCGGTTTTTAGAAGTAGAAGATTTTTCTGCTACCATTATTTTTGTTCGTACAAAAAATGCTACAGTAGAAGTATCTGAAGCTTTAGAAAAAAATGGATATAATAGTGCTGCATTAAATGGTGATATGAATCAATTATTAAGAGAGCAAACATTAGAACGTTTAAAAACAGGAAAATTAGATATATTAATTGCTACTGATGTTGCAGCTCGAGGATTAGATGTTGATAGAATTAGTTTTGTTATTAATTATGATATTCCTATGGATGCCGAATCATATGTTCATCGTATTGGTCGAACTGGTAGAGCGGGTAGAACAGGTCGAGCATTATTATTTGTAGAATATCGTGAACGAAGATTACTTTATAATATTGAAAGAATAATAAAACATTCTATTCCAGAAGTGGAATTACCTAAACCTGAATTACTAGTAAAACATAGATTAAAAATTATTTCAGAAAAAATACAAAATCAATTAAATAGTAATGATTTAGATTTATATAGAAAATTATTATTACAGTTAAATTTAAAAGAAGGTTGGGATTTTGAAAAATTATCAGCTGCTTTATTAAAATTAGCTCAAGGTGATCGTCCATTAATTATTCCGCCTGAAAAAAATTATTCTTTTTTATCTTTTAGAAAAAATAATCTTTTGTCACCATATAATAAGGGGAGATTTGGTTATAATAAAAAATTTACAAATAACCGATTTATTAAAAATAATAAAAAATTAGAAGATATGATTCTTTATCGTATAGAAGTAGGTCGTAATGATAAAATAGAAGTTCGTCATATAGTAGGAGCTATTGCTAATGAAGGGGATATTAACAGTCGTTTAATTGGTAATATTAGATTGTTTTCAAATTATTCTACTATCGAATTACCTAAACAATATTCTAAACGTTTATTAGTACGTTTATTGAATACTCGTATTTTAAATAAACCAATTAAAATTAAACCTGTACTTTTTTCTAATGTATATTCAAAAAAAAAAAGATATAATATTAAGAAATAATATTTATTATATAAAATAATAAAATTTAATATAGATGATTGTAATATAAAATATACAATATTTTTTATTATTAAATTTTATGCCACTTAGTGGCATAAATATATTATGTTGATGCTATCGCTTCAATTTCTACACTTACCTTTTTAGGTAATTCTGATACACCTATACATGATCGAGCAGGATATTTATCTGTGTATTTATCAAAAAATTTTTTATAGGATAAATTAATTTCTTTTAATTTATCCATTTTTGTTGTAAATATAGTTGTTTTAACAATATTTCTTATTTTCAATTTATAATCTTTTAATAAAAAATAAATATTCATTAATATTAAATCTATTTGTTCGTGTATTTTTTTCGGTATTATTCCTGTGTTTTTATCTACTGGAATTTGTCCAGAAATAAAAAATAAATTATTTATTTGAAAAATAGGTGAATATGGTCCAAATATTTTATTTGATATATTTTTTTCTTTTAACATAATAATTCCATCAATTATATTTATACTTTTAAATAATTTTTTAAAAAAAAGATTTTTTTGATAAACAAGATACAAGTAAAGCTTTTATAGTATGTAATCTATTTTCTGATTGTTTAAAACTAAGATTTATATTGGAATTAAATATATCATTAGTAATTTCTAATCCATCTTTAATATGAAATTTATTATGTATTTCATATCCTAATATAGATTTTTTATCATGAAATGCTGGTAAACAGTGTAGTATTTTTATATTTTTATTATTTGTCATATTTAGCATTTTTTTATTAATTTGATATGGATATAATTCTTTTATTTTTTTTTCCCATATATTTTTTTTTTCTCCCATTGATACCCATACATCTGTATAGATAAAATCAACGTTTTTAACTCCTTCTTTTATATTTTCAGTGCATATTATATTTTTATTTTTTTTTATATATTTTATTTTTTTAAATAGGAATTTTTTTTTAGGCCAATATATTTTAGGAGCCACAATATTCATTTTTAATCCTATAATATTAGCTGCTTCTAATAATGAATTTGCTATGTTATTTTGAGCATCTCCAACATATGCGCATTTAATTTCTTTTAACGGTTTTTTAGGATTAATTTCTTGAATAGTAAGTAAGTCAGCTAGAATTTGAGTTGGATGAAATGTATCAGTTAAACCATTCCAAACAGGTATTTTAGAATATTTTTTAAAATCTTTGATAATTTTATCATTATGACCTCTATATTGTATTGCATCGTACATTTTTCCTAATACTTTTGCTGAATCTTGAATAGATTCCTTGTATCCGATATGTGTATCATTAGGTCCTAAATATGTAATATTTGCTCCTTGATCATAAGCTGCTATTTCAAATGCACATCTGGTTCTTGTTGATTCTTTTTCAAATATTAATACTATATTTTTTCCTTTTATATATTTATTTTCTTTTTTATTGTATTTTTGTTTTTTTAAAAATTTTGATAGTTTTATTAAATAAATAATTTCTTTATTTGTATAATCAGATAATCTTAATAAACTTTTTTTATATAATGTTTTCATGATATTTTTCTTATATATTAAAATTTAAGTCTTTTTATTAATGATATTTAATTTTTATATGAAAAATTTTTAAATTATTATAAAAATATTTTTTATATTTATAATATATATTATATATAATATATTTTATTAAAAATTTTTTTATTTAATTGATAATAATGAAATTTTATTTTACAATATATATTTATATATGTATATAAGTGAAAATTTTATTGAAAAATAATTTAATTTTTATATTAAAAAAATTTTTTTTATTATTTCATTTATATTAATTTTAATTATATAAATAATTATATTTTAATATATATATTTTTTTAATAAATATATTTTAATTATTATTTTAAAATTACAGTATAATTTTTATTATATTATTTTAAATAAAAATATACACATAATCGCAGAAAACTATGGATAAAAATTATAATTTTCATTTAATAGAAAAAAAGATACAAAAATATTGTAAAAAAAATAAAATTTTTTTTCATAATAATAGTTTTTTAAAAAATGATAATTTTTGTATTATGGTTCCACCACCAAATATAACCGGTTATTTACATATGGGTCATGCTTTTCAGCAGACTATAATGGACACATTAATACGATATCATCGTATGTCTGGAAAAAATACATTATTACAAATGGGTACAGATCATGCTGGTATTGCTACACAAATGGTAGTTGAACGTTATTTATTAATGAAAGAAGGTAAAAATAAAAATTCATATTCCCGAGAAGAATTTATAAAAAAAATTTTTGATTGGAAAAAAAAGTCTGAATTAGTTATGTTCAATCAAATTAAACGTTTAGGTCATCTAATTAATTGGAAAGATGTTCGATTTACATTAGACTCTAATTTTTCACAAGCAGTAAAAGATGTTTTTATTACTTTATATAAAGATGGGTTAATTTATAGGCGTAAAAAATTGGTATATTGGGATCCAAAATTTCAGACAGTAATTTCTGATTTAGAAGTAGAAAATCAAATACATAAAAATAAAATGTGGTATATTAAATATTTTTTTACAGAAAGTCATGATAATAATAATAAAAAATATATTACTGTAGCTACTACTAGACCTGAAACATTATTAGGAGATACAGCTTTAGCTGTGCATCCTGATGATAAAAGATATACCAAATATATTGGTTGTTTTGTTAATGTTCCTATATTAAATCGATCTATTCCTATTATTAGTAACAAATCTATTGATATATCCAAAGGAACTGGATGTATGAAAGTAACTCCTGCACATGATTTTAATGATTATGATATTGGTCAATGTAATAAATTACCTATGATTAATATTTTTACTAAAGATGGTAAAATATTAAAGAAATTAAATATTTTTAATTATAAAGGAAAGAAAAAAAAAATATTTAATGATTTTATTCCAAAAAATTTACAAAATTTAGATCGATTTACTGCTCGAAAGAATATTTTATTTACTTTAAAAAAAGAAGGTTTTTTAAGTCGAGTTATTTCTTATAAAATTAATATTCCATATGGAGATCGAAGTGGTGTAATTTTAGAACCTATGCTTACTAATCAGTGGTATTTAAGTACTAAAATACTATCTATAGAAGCAATTAAAGCTGTAAAAGAAAATAAAATTATTTTCATTCCTAAGCAATACAAAAATATGTATTTATCTTGGATGAATAATATTCAGGATTGGTGTATATCTCGTCAACTACTATGGGGGCACAGAATTCCAGTTTGGTATGATTCATTTAATAATATTTATGTAGGTGAAAATGAGGAATCAATTCGAAAAGAATATTCTTTGAAAAAAGATGTTCCTCTTACACAAGATTCTGATGTATTAGACACTTGGTTTTCTTCTAGTTTGTGGACATTTGCTGGTTTAGGATGGCCTTTAGATATTAAAAAAATAAATATGTTTCATCCAACAAACGTTTTAGTCTGTGGTTTTGACATTATTTTTTTTTGGATTGCTCGTATGATTATGATGACTATGTATATTATAAAAGATAAATTAGGTAATTCACAAATTCCTTTTAAATATATATATATTACTGGTTTAATACGAGATGAACAAGGTCAAAAAATGTCAAAATCTTATGGAAATGTTTTAGATCCATTAGATATGATTGATGGAATTAGTTTAGAAAAATTAATAGAAAAAAGAACGAAAAATTTAATAAATTCTAAACAAATAAACTTAGTTAAAAAAAATACTATAAATAAATTTCCAAAAGGAATTTTAACTCATAGCGCTGATTCCTTGAGATTTACTTTTTTATCTATAGCATCTACAAGTAGAAATATTAACTGGAATATGAATCGTTTAAAAGGATATCAAAATTTTTGTAATAAAATTTGGCATGCTAGTCGCTTTGTAATAAAAAATATTGATAAAACTGTATTTAAGAAAAAAAATATTTCTTCATTATTATTAAATCAATGGATTTATATTGAATTAAATAAAGTTATTAAAAAATATCATTATTTTTTAAAATTATTTCGATTTGATCAATTATCAACTTTATTATATAAATTTATATGGAATAAATTTTGTGATCAATATTTAGAAATGATAAAACCAATATTACAATATGGTTCATTATATGAAATTAATTCAGTTAAAATATCTTTATTTTTTATTTTAAGTAAAATTCTTTTATTAGTACATCCTGTAATGCCATTTATTACTATATATATTTGGAGTATTTTACAGAAATTAAATAAAATATTTCACCCTATAATAATTTTAAATACCATACCTCAATACAATAAAAATTTAAAAAATGTATATATTACTAAATTTATGAATTGGTTTCAAAAAGTTATTTCTATTTTACGTTCTATTAGAGTAGATTCTAAAGTAGAATATACAAGATTATTAAAAGTTTATTATAAAAATATTTCTTTATATAAGAAAATTTTTTTACAGGAAAATAATGTAATTTTAAAAAAAATTGCTTATTTAAAATGTATAGTTGAAATTCAATCACCATTAAATTTATCTTCTGTAATAATGCGTATTATTGATGGTGTGGAAATATTTATTTCTGTTGATTCGTGTTTTGATATTAAGATTGAATTACAGCGCTTAGATAAAAAAATTCTTTTACTTGAAAGGGAAATTCATAAAATAAATTATTTTTTATTAAATAAAAAAATTTTAATGAATGCACCTTCATGTTTTATTTTAGAAAAAAAATCTTTATTAAAAAATAATTTTGATATTTTAAAAAAAATTAATAATCAAAAAAAAATCTTATTAAAAAAAATATTAACCTAAATAAAAAAATTGTTTATCTGTAAATTATTTTTATTAAATTATATTTAATTTATTTGTTAAATTAGAGTTATCTATTTTATAGTTATTATTTTTTTACTAAAAGAATATATTATCTATGTATAAAATAAAAAAAACAGTTTCACATAATAATTTAAAAAATATTTATTCACATTATTTATATAATAAACGGGTTGTTTTATCTTTTTACAAATATTTTTTTATTTTAAATCCTAAAAAATTACTTTTTTTTCTTAAACTAAATTTAGAAAATAAAAATATTTTAGGTCGTATTTATATTTCAAAAGAAGGAATTAATGGTACAATTAGTATTCCTTCTAATAAATATAAATATATTAAACATTTCTTTAAAAGAATTCATTCTAAAACAAGAAGAATGTATATTAATTACACAATTGAAAATAAAAAAATGGCATTTTGGAATTTAAAAATAAAAATTAAAAAACAAATTGTTTCCAGTGAAATTAAAAATTTTTATTTTTCACGTAATAAAATTGGAATTTATTTGAATGCTTTTTTAGTAAATAAATATTTTTTTAATAAAAATTTTATTTTTGTTGATATGAGAAATAGTTATGAATATGAAATTGGGCGTTTTTATAATTCATTAACTGTTCCATCTCGAACATTTCGAGAACAATTAGAAAAATTGCCTAAATTTTTAGAATTGTATAAAAATAAAAAAATTGTTTTGTATTGTACAGGAGGAGTACGTTGTGAAAAAGCTACCGCTTTATTAAAGAATAAAGGTTTTTCTAAAATATACCACATTTATGGTGGAATTTTGAGTTATATTAAACAAGTAAAAAAATATAATCTTCCTAATTATTTTCAAGGAAAAATTTTTGTTTTTGATAATCGTTTATCAGAAAAAATTACTAATGATGTATTTTCCCAATGTATTAATTGTAAAGAATATACAGATCGTATACATATAAATTGTTTAAATAATTTTTGTCATCGTTTATTTATTCAATGTAAAGTATGTTCTGTAAAATTAAATTCATGTTGTTGTTTAAATTGTAAAAATAAATTATAAATATGATATTATTTTAATAAAAAAAAATAATTGTATTTATATAAAGAAATAGAAATCACTTATTAGTGAATTTATTTTTAAATATTTTTTATATATAATAAATTTATATTTTTATATAAAAAAATTTTTTATTTAGATAAATTTATTTTCAGTAATATAAGTAATTTTTTATTTATAATATTAAATTTTAAATATTTATATTTTATATATTAGGAAATAGTTATGAAAAAAATTTCTATATTAGAAATTTATACAAAAAATAATTATTTAAATAAAGAAATTACTATTAGTGGATGGATAAGAAGTAAAAGAATATCAAAAATAGGAATATCTTTTTTAACTATATATGATGGTTCATCTACGCGTTTTATTCAAGTAATTGCTAAAAAATCTTTATTTAATTATTCTACAGAGATTATTAAATTAACTATTGGTTGTTCAGTAATAGTATCTGGTAATTTAATACTATCTCCTAGTGATTTACAAACTTATGAAATTCAAGCTAACAATATTAAAATAATAGGATGGGTAGATCGTCCTGATTTATATCCTATGTCAGCTAAAAAACATACAACTGAATATATTAGATATTTTTGTCATTTACGTCCTCGTACTAGTTTAATTAGTGTTATTGCAAGAATTAGAAGTGCAGTTTTTCAATCTTTAAATGAGTTTTTAGATAATAATGGTTATTTATGGGTATCAACTCCTATTATTACTAGTATTGATACAGAGGGTTCTGGATCAATGTTTCAAGTATCTATGTTAGATATTAATAATAAAGTTAATATTAAAAAAAACACTAATAAAGAAAATTATTTTTTTGGAAAAAAAGTATTTTTAACTGTATCTGGTCAATTAACTTTAGAAGCTTATGCTTGCGCTTTGTCTAAGGTCTACTCTTTAGGGCCTACTTTTAGGGCGGAAAATTCTAATACTAAAAAACACTTAACAGAATTTTGGATGTTAGAAGTAGAAAAAGCTTTTTCAGGTATTAATGATATATCTATTTTTGCAGAAAAATTATTAAAAAATTCGATTAACTTTATTTTAGATAACTGTATTTCTGAATTATTATTTTTACAAAAAAAAATTGATAAAAATATTATTTTTCGTTTAAATAATTTCTTAAATATTAATTTTGTTAATATTGAATATAATGAAGCTATTAATATTTTATTAAAAAATAATCATAATATTAATGAGAAAATCTTATGGGGAGAAGATTTATCTTCTCATCATGAAAAATATTTAGTAAATAATTATTTTAAAGCTCCTGTGATTATAAGAAATTATCCAAAATTATTAAAAGCTTTTTATATGCGTATGAATAAAGATAAAAAAACAGTATCTGCATTTGATATATTAATTCCTCAAGTTGGTGAAATTATAGGTGGTTCAGAGAGAGAAGATAGAATAGATTATTTAGAGAACAGAATGATAGAAATGGGATTAAATAAAAAAAATTATGATTGGTATAAAGATTTAAGAAAATATGGAACAGTTCCTCATTCTGGTTTTGGTTTAGGTTTAGAGCGGTTAATATTATTTATTACTGGGATTAAAAATATTCGAGAATCAATTCCATTTCCTAGAACTATAGGACATGCAGATTTTTAAATATTTTTTATATTTTATAGTAAAAAAATATAAATATTAAGATATAAATTTGTATAAACAAAATTTTTTATATTTATTAAAATTATATAAAAATTATTCTTTAATATCTTTTTAATTATGTTTTTATATCTATATTATTTTTTATTTTAAATAATGTAAAGAAATTTTTTTTTAATATTTCAGTAAATGTTAAAAAATCTATTTTTAAACATTTTTGAACTAATTTAGCAATGTACCATAATAAATATGGTTGATTTATTTTGCCTCTATATGGTTCAGGAGATAAATAAGGTGAATCTGTTTCTATAAATAATCTATTTAAAGGTATAAATTTTAAAATGGATCTTAAATTATGTGATTTTTTAAATGTAATTATTCCAGAAAATGAAATATAAAATCCGATATCTAATAATTGCCTTGCAAAATCTATTGTTCCTGTAAATGAATGTATTATTCCTGAATATAATTGGTTCTTATGAGAGTTTAAGATACTTATTATTTCTTTATCTGCATTTCTATTATGAATAATAATAGGTTTTTTAGTTTTTTGAGATATATAGATATGATGTTGAAAAAGATCAATTTGTCTTTCTTTTTTTTTTGATCTATAAAAATCTAATCCAGTTTCACCAATAGCAATAACTTTATTATACTTAGATATTAATTCTATATTTTTTAAATCATTTTTATGATGATCATAATTTGGATGTAAGCCACAAGATAAAAAAATATTTTTATAAAAATAAGTATGTTGAAATATATGATAAAAATCTTGAATAGAAGTTGAAATAGATAAAAATAATCTAACATTTTTTTTATAAGCTTTTTTTAAAATATTGTCTATATTACAGTTTTTTTTAATATTGTCTATATGATTAATATGACAATGAGTATCAATTAAAAACATTTTTTTTCCTTATATATTATTTAAATTATATATATATTATATATTTAATATATCATTAGCTAACAATAGAATTTGTTCTGTAAGTATTAATTTTTTATCAATATGATATGAACTAGATAATATTTTTTTACATTGAATCCAAGATTTTAAATGTTTGATTAATATGTTAAAATTATTTTTTTTTGCTATTTTTTTTATTAATTTAATTTGATCCAAATTTTGAATTTTATATTTATTGCACACAATATATTTTATAACATCTAGAATTAGATAACAAATCCATATAATTATTTTTTTTTTTTTATAATTTAATATTATTTTTAATAAATTAATATATTTTTTATCAATCATATATTTATTTATTGCTATCATAAATATATTTCTTTCATTTAATTTTTTACTGTTTAAAAATTTGTGTGTAATTATAGGTGCATTATTATTTATTCTTAAAGCTGTTAATAGTTGAATAGAAGTATAAATTTTATTTTTTTTTTTTAGCCAAATTAAGTTTTCTTTTTCTTTAGGCAAATTTATATAATAAATTGTAGATCTACTTTTAATAGTACTAAGAACTGTTTTTATATTACTTGTGTTTAAAAAAAATATAGTATTTTCTGGAGGTTCTTCTAAAATTTTTAATAAAGAATTTTGTGCTTCTGTAGTAAGTCTATTAATGGATGAAAACCAAATAATTTTTGCTCCTCCTTGTTGTGAGGTTTGATAAATATTATTTATAATAGTACGAGTAATATTTATTCCAATATATTTATTTTGTGAAATATAGTTAGAATTATAAAAATCAGGATGTTTTTTTTTATTTATTAAGATACAAGATAAACATCTTTTACAGCTTTTCTCTTTTTTTTTATTTGAACAAAGAATCCATTGAGAAATATTAAAAATTAATCGTGAAACTCCAAAACCAATATGTGATTGAATTAAAATTATAGGGTGTAGTTTATTATTATAATATTTTTTTACTATTTTTTTATATTCACTAACTAACCAGGGATAATTTTTCATTGGTAAATTTTCTATTTTTATTTTTTAATTTTTTTTATGATATATTTTTTAATATCTTTTATAGTTTTAATTTTTTCTATCTCTATATCAAATAATTCAATTTTAAATTCTTCTTCTAATAACATGATCAATTCTATAAAATCTAATGAATCCATATTAAAATCTTTTTTTAACTCATTATTTAATGAAATATTTTTTTCTTTTGTTTGAAATTGTTTTTTAATTATTTTCTTTATACGTTCAATAATATTATTCATATTTATATCTCGGTGATTATTTTTAATAGTAAAAAATTTTTATAAATATTTTTTATGTAGCAAGGTCGATATACATTCCTCCATTTACATGAATATTTTGACCTGTAATATATGAAGATTTTTCTGATGATAAAAAAGATACAACATAAGCAATATCTTTTGTTTTTCCAAAAATTCCCATTGGTATTTTTTTTAGTATTTTTTTTTTATTAAAAGATAAAATTTTTTTTGTCATATCTGTAATTATATATCCTGGAGAAACTAAGTTAACTGTAATCCCTTTTGATGCTACTTCTAAAGCTAAAGATTTTGAGAAACCAATTAAACCGGCTTTTGATGCTGCGTAATTCGTTTGTCCTACTTGTCCCATATGACTAACCAGTGAACTAATTATAATTATTCTTCCATATTTTTGTTTAATCATTGGTATTAAAATTATTTTTGTTATATAAAATATAGAGGATAAATTAATATTAATTACATTATTCCATTCTGAATTTTTCATTGTAATTAATAATTTATCATTTATAATTCCTGAATTATGTATAAATATATCGATTTTTTTAAACTCATTAATTAATTTTTTAATTTTTTTTTTAATTGTAGAAATTTTTAAAAAGTTTATTAATATTCCAGTTCCATTATTTTGTAAATTTTTTTTAATTATTTCCACTCCTTTTTTTGTAGTAGAAGTACCAATTACAAATATATTTAATGATATTAATTCTATTGAAATTTTTTCTCCAATCCCTCTATTAGCTCCGGTTACTAAAGCTATTTTTTTTTTCATAATTTTTTTATTATATCCATAACTAATAACAATTTTTTATACTCATTTGTTGAGTAAGAAGATATATTTTTATTTTCTTTATTTAAATTAGTTAATATATTACCTGGTCCTACTTCGATAAAAATATTTATTCCCATAGAGATAATTTTTTTTATGCTTTTATTCCATTGTACTTTTTTATATATTTGTTTTATTAATGAAGAATATATTTCTTTTTTAGATAAAATAATTTTTGCATTATGATTACTAATTACAGGATATTTACCTGTAAATATTTTTATTTTTTTTAAATAATAAGAAAATTGTTCTTTATAATTTTTCATTAATAAACAATGAGATGCAATTGACATTGGTAATCGAATTATTTTGGCATAAAACTTTTTTTTAAATATTAAACCGGCAGAATATACTGTGGAATAATTTCCAGTAATAACTATTTGTTTTTTTGAGTTAATAATAGAAATAAATACTTTTTTTTTATTAGAAATTAATAAACAAGTTTTTTTAATAAGATTATAACTTAATCCAAGAACTACTAATGTTAATACTCGAGTATTTTTTACCGCTTCTAACATAATTTTATTACGTATTTTAATAATATTAATTGCTTCTTCAAATAAGATATTTTTATTACAAACTAAAGCAGAATATTGACCTATACTATGTCCAGACATTATATTTGGTTGAATGTTTATTTTTTTTTCTAAAATTCTATATATAGCTACTGAAGAAATAAATGTTAGTAAATATATATTTTTATTATGAAAAGTAAAATTATTTTTTTTTTTAAAAAAACTATTATATACATTATAGTTTAGTATATCAGATGCTTCTTTAAATGTTTTTCGAACTATATGATATTTTTTTGAAAATAACTTTAAAAATTCTATATTATATAATCCATATCCAGGAAAAATTACTGAAAAATTTTTCATAAAATATAATTTAACCTCTTTTATTCTATACACTACTACTTACATAGTATATAGAAAAATATTTTTATTATATATATAATTTTAATTTAATAATTTTAAATGTTTATAGTTATAAAAATATTTTAAGAAAAATATTTTTTATACAAAAATATAATTTTTATATAATTTTTAGTTTTTATGATTTATTTAATGTTTTTTCATATCTTTTATTAAATAAAAAAGTTTTTTTTCCTTTATAATATCCATTATGTGTTACATGATGACGAACATGTATTTCTTTTGATGTTTTATCTATAGATAACTGATTTTCTGATATATGATCATGAGATCTTCTCATTCCTCTTTTTGATCTACTTGGTTTACTTTTTTGTACTGCCATTTTTTTTCCTTAATTTTTAAAAAAAAATTATTTTTTTGAAAAATATTTCAAGCAATATTTAAACTTTTTGTCTAATGGAGCTGTTATAAAAATTTTTGTTTTTTCTTTTGGATGGATAAAAGAAATTTTATATGAATGTAGTAATAATCTGTTATTTCTTTTTAATATATATTTTTTTTCTTGTTTTATATTTCCGTATTTTTTATCAAAAACAATAGGGTGTCCGAATTGTGAAGTATGTACCCTAATTTGATGAGTTCTTCCGGTAACAGGTATAACTGATATTAAAGTAGTATTATTAAAATATTTTTTTACTTTAAATTTTGTTTGTGAAGGTTTTCCATTTTCATGTACATATACTTTTTTTTTTTTTGTAACATCTTTTCTTTTTAATAAAGGTAAATTAATTATTTTATTTTTATTAGACCAATGGCCATGTATTAATGCTAAATATTCTTTATATATTTTTTTTTTACGTAAATTTTCATGCATTTTTTTTAAAATAGAACGTTTTTTTGCAAGAATTAGTATACCAGAAGTATCCTTATCAATGCGATGTACGAGTTCTAAAAATGTTAATTCCTGGCGAATCTTTCGAAATATTTCTATTACTCCATAATTAATTCCACTACCTCCATGCACTGCAAATCCATATGGTTTGTTAAAAATAATTAAATACTTGTCTTCAAGCAATATGTTTTTTAGAAATAAATTAATTATTGATTTTTTTAAATGAATTTTTTTTTTTTTACATCTATTTTAATAGAATATGTTGTAATACAATCGTTTATTTTAAGTTTATAAAATGGTTTTGTTTTTTTTTTATTTATTTTTATTTTTCCTATTCTTATGCTACGATATATCATACTTTTTGGTAATTTTTTAAAATTTTTAAATAAAAAATTATCAATTCTTTGACCTGACATATTTTTTTGTATTATAATTGATTTTTTTAATAATTCTTTATTATTCATATAGTTTTCTTATATATAAGATATTTTAATAAATATATATAATTATATATTATATTTTTTTTTATGTATATTTTTTTTAGATGTTATGTCTATATTAAATATATGAAATAAAATTTTATTTTGTAAAATTTTATTTTTTGGTACATTTAATTGTATAGTATTAAAATCAATAATAGTTGCAATATTATAATAATACATATTAATAGTATCACGTATATTTTTTAATAAAGACCAATTATTTCTTATAGATTTTAAAATTATAATTCCACGATGATATTTATCAAATTTATTAGAAGTAGATTTTTTAATAATTGCTCCATGAATTATTTTCTTTCTATTTAATAAATCTTTACTACTTTTTTTAAAGTACATTCTTTTTTCTTGCAAATCCGTTGGTATATTACCTTGAGCAATAGCATAAGTTTTCTTATCTATACCCATTAATGGAGTCATTATTAATGTTCCTCCATTTAAATTACTGGCATTTCCAATGGAAGAAACTGTAATATCAATTTTTTGTCCAATATAATTTAATGGTGATATAGTAGTAGTTACTATAACTGCAGCTGTATTTTTTGTTTGTATATTTTGACTATTTTTAGTATAAATTCCAAATTTTATTAACATATTATTTAATGATTGATATGTAAAGGGAATTTGAGCGGTTGTATCGCCTGTACCATTTAAACCAACCACTAGACCATATCCAATAAGTTGAGTATCTTGAATTCCTACAATATTTATTAAATTATAAATTTTTTTTGCAGATATTAAAGATTTATTATTTAATAAAATATAAAGAATAATAATTATATATTTAAATTTTGGTATAATTTTCATATAATTTTAATTATATATAGTATATATACTACAATTAAATAGTATATATATTTAATTTTAAAAAATAAAATATTTTTTTTAAGTAAAAAAAAATGTTTTTTTTGAAATTTTGATTTGAATATTTAATTTTAAAATTAGAAATTTTAGAAGAATTTATTGAATTATTTAAATTAATTTTTTTAGGATTAATTATTCCATAGAATTTTATTTTTTCTATATGATTATTAATAAAAAAATTTTTTTCACCTAAAATTTTTAAATATTTATTTTTTAATATTGCCACTACTCTAACTGATAATTTTAAATTTATATTTTTTTTTATATAAAATTTTTTTTTATTAATTAATTTCTTTATTTTTTCTATATTTCCAATATATGTATTTATTTTTTTAATAATAAACAATTTAAAATTATATATATAATATGATTTTCTAATTATATACTTTTTTATATTATAATTAATATTATTTTTTTCATTAAAGAAAATAGTAATATTATCTCCGATTTTATAATTTTTATAATTTGTAAACCAAGATGAATAATTATTTTTTTTTTTTTTGTTTTTTTTTAATTATCTGAATGGGTTTTAAAAAAATTTTTTTATTTATTATTTTCTTACATGAAAAGACATTATTATTTATAATAGAAATTATTAGTATTATAAGTATAATACTTTTAAGTATCTTATAAAATGATTTTAACATTAATTATGTTACCTTTAATAACATAAATATATTTCTATTTTAGAAGAAGAATTTTTTATTTATTTTTCTGTTTTATAAATAAAAATAATTACTTTTTTATAATTAAATTTATATTTAATACAATAAATATGTAATATATTTTTCTATACCTAAAAATATAGAAACTAGTATATGACTAGTTTCTAATTTATTTTATGAAAAATAAAATATAGATTTTATTAAAATATAATTAATAAATTTAATATAATTAAAAATTATGTAATTTTTTATCTTTAAAGAATATAATTATATTTTTTATATTATTTAATTTTTCTTTAATTTTGGTAATGAATTAAATTCATAAGATCTAATTAAATTTATTTTTTTAATTAAACTCCTGGTGGCTTTTTCATTATTTTCAAGTATTTCTTTGTTAGATAAAAATTGATATTTAATATCTAATTCATTTTGTTTGTATTTTTCTAAACCTAAATCATTTAAATCATATACTTTATTATATTTACGTGCTATAACATCATTTTTATTTAATGAAATAAATTTTAATTGTCCTAACACTGTCGGTTTATTTGTTTTTTGATCATCATTTTCTTTTATTACAATTAAACCTTCAGATTTAACAAGTATTTTTTTATTTTCTGGTACTTTAATAACTGTATCTTTAATATTTAATAAAGGATAACCATCCATTGTTACTTCACGATTTTTATTTATTCTTATACGTCCTTCTATTAAAAATCCTTCACATCCTTCATCATCTAAAATAGAGAAAAAACCTATTTCTGGATTATCATTTTCTTTTATAGTTTTATTTTCTTGTAATGGTTTAATGTGAATAGTATCTGATGCTATATCTTGTTTTTTTATTATTTTTTTATTATCAGAATTTATTTTAATATTATATACATTTTTTATTTGTAAATCTGTTTTGACAGTATCTGTTTTTTTTTTTATTTCAGTATTATCTGGAAGTAGATGTATATCAGTAAATGTAATAATTGGATGTATAGTATTGTTCATATATAACCTCACTTTATAAAAATATAAATATTTTTTATTATTAATATTTCAAAGATCTTATTTTAAAAAATTTTTTAAAATATATTTTAATAATAATTGATAACTATTTAATTTCTTTTTAATAATTACTTTGAAAATTTATTTTATCATATTTTTTATTAAAATAATAAAGTATTTATTTTAAAATAAAAAAACTTTTATATAATTTATAATCTTTTTTTATATAATTAATCATTTATTATTTTAATAAATTTTTTTAGATTTATACTTTTTTATATTATGTTATGATTTATATTTAATTTATTTAAAAATTTAATATTCAATAAATTTGATTAATTTATTTATTCTATAAAATATATTATTTTTTATAAATAATTCATTAAATATATTTATTATATTATATAATAATAAAATTTATAATAAAGTATTTATTATATTATTTTTTAAAAATTATTTTTATATATATTATTATAATGATATATTTATAAAAAATATTTATAAAGAATAAATATTTTTTTTTATTAAGTAGAGTAATTTTTATGATATTTTTTTAATTGTTTTAAAAAAATATTTATTTAAATCATATGAATAACGGTATAATGTAATTTATAATTATATATTTTAAAAAATATTTTTATGAAAATTATATTTTTATTACTTCTACATTAATAAAATAAAATTAATTAAATGTAATACAATATTAAATTGTATTAATTAATATTAAAATCATTATATAAAATATAAGAGCTAAGGTTACACAAAATGAATCTTTTGAAATCTTTAGCATCAATGAGTCTAGTTACTGCTAGTGGTCGTTTTTTATGTTTTGTACGAGATTTTTTAATTGCATATACTTTTGGTGCATCTCTTGAAACTGATGTTTTTTTTTCAATTTTTAAGATACCTAATTTATTACGTAGAATTTTTACAGAAGGAGTAGTTTCTCAAGCTTTTATACCAGTATTATCAGAATATAAAATAAATTATAAACATTCTTTAACAAAAGATTTTATTTCATGTATATTTGGTTTATTAACAATTTTGTTAACGATAATAATGTTTATTAGTATACTTTTTCCTAATATAATTGTTATTATAATGTCGCCTGGTTTTTTAAAAGATACTGTTAAATTAAATCTAGCTATTAAACTTTTTAAAATTATTTTTCCATATATTATTTTTGCATCTTTATCTTCATTTTTTTCATCTATTCTATATATATATGGTGTTTTTTTAATTCCTTTATTTTCACCAATTTTATTAAATATTTGTATAATTTTATTTACTATATTTAGTATTTATTTTAAAGATGTTTATTTATATCCACAAATTTTATTTTTAGGTTGGGGAGTAATATTTGGAGGTTTTTTACAAACAATTTATCAATTACCATTTTTAAGTATAAAAAAAATATTAGTGTTACCTAGTATTAATTTTAATAATATTGGTTTGAAGAAAGTATTATATAAACTTATACCATCACTGTTGGGAGTATCTATAGGACAAATATCTTTAATTATCAATAGTATTATAGCTTCTTTATTTAATTCTGGTTCTATATCATGGCTATATTATGCTGATAGGCTTACTGAATTACCGGTAGGTATATTAGGTTCTTCTATTAGTACTTTGATTTTTCCAAAATTAATTAAGTATTATACATTAAAAAATACTAAAAGTTATTCTAGGTTACTAGATTGGAGTTTACGTATCTCATTACTTTTATCTTTGCCTTGTACTTCATTATTAATTTTTTTATCAAAACCATTTGTTATTTCTTTATTTCAATATGGTAATTTTACAAATATAGATACTTTAATTACACAAAAAATTCTTTTATGTTATGCCTTAGGTATTATTGCTTTAATAATAGTAAAAGTTTTATCAACAGCTTTTTATGCAATAAAAGATGTTATCATACCTATGAAAATATCTTTTCTAACCTTATTAATTACACAAATATTAAATTTGTTTTTTATTTTTTTTTTAAATCAATCTAGTTTAGCTTTGTCTGGAAGTATATCTGCTTGGATTAATGCTATATTATTATTTTTTATTTTATACAAAAAAAAAATTTTTTTTCCTCAACCAGGTTGGTGTATCTTTTTTAAAAAAATATTATTATCAACTGTAATTATGTCAATTTCTTTGCTTTTTTTATCTTATTTTATATCTACTTGGTATGTAGGTAATATGTTTATTAGAATGTTACGTATTTTTAGTGTTTGTGTTTTTGGTAGTTTTATTTATATAATATCATTGTGGTTTAATAATATTACTATTAAACAGTTTTATTATGAAGATTAAAGTATATAAAAATTTTATAAAAATTAATTTTATATTTTTTTATATAACACATTTAATAGTAATAAAAATTTATAAAATTTAAATATTATATAGTTTATATATTTAAAAAATAATTTTAACATAAAATATTATTTTTTTTATTAATTAAAAATATTATAGTTATAATTTATAGCAAGTAATATTTAACTATATTAATTTTATCTAATAATTGTTTTTAAAAATAATATTCTTAAAAAATAAATAGAGATTATTAATTTTAATAATGAAGGAATATATATGAAAAAAATTTTTATTATTTTTACATTACTAATATCTAGTTTTTTTTCAACTGTACATGCAAAACCTATTTCTAAAGTAAAAAAATGGGATTTTGGAATTCAATTAAATTCATTTAATCCTAAAAAAATATTTTATAAATATAAGAATTTATCTTATAATAATTATCGTCATATTATAAATGGATTTATGGCATTAAATCCAAATATTTTTACAAAATATCAATTAAATCCTTATATTAATTTTCAATTAAATTCAAACATATTAGAAAATATAGTTAAAGATTTTAAAAAAAATACAATTGATATATATTTTTCTAGCATAGAATATGCCGCTAATATTATATATCCTATTAGAAAAAATATTAATCTATATACAAAAATAGGAGCTAAATTAACAACTGAAATTAATAGTAAAAATTTATCAGATATTTTTATTTTATCAAAATATAAACAATTATCTCCACTTTTTTCTATTGGTTTAGAGTGTTTATTTAATAATTATTTACAAGGTAATTTAAATATTAATCTGCATAATAGTTTTAAAAAAATAAATTTTAATAATTTTAATAAAATATTAAATAATATAAATGCTGGTGTTTCATGGAAACTATGTCCTAATTTAAATAATTTTCAGAAATATAATGGACAAATATTTTTACAAAAAAATATAAATATTATAAAAAATGAAGACTTAAAAGATCATATGGAACGTTATGTTAATAACCCTATATTATCTGCTGAAGCATTTCGTATTTTAGAAAATTTTAAAAAAACACTAAATCAAGAAGAACAAAATAAAGTAATTTTAATAATTACGGATCATATTGGAATAATAGGAAGAAAAAATATTAATAAAATATTATCTCTAAAAAGAGCTCTAATAATACATAAATATTTAATGAAAAAAGATTTATTAAGAAAAAATTTTGTTATTACAAAAATTGATACATTAACAAACAAAAAATTTAATACAGATAATAATGTTATACATAATAAAAAAATTACTAATTAACATTTTCTATTAATTAATAGATTAATCAAATTAAGATAATTTTATATCTACCACTAAATAAAAATATATTATTATTTTTATTTAATTATATTTTTTTAATAAAATATATAAATTTTTAAATTTATTTAATTAAAAACGTTTTTTTTTGAAAAGCTTTACTTTTTTTATTTCTTAGTATAATATATTTATTAAGTTTTTATGAGGAGGAATGGCCGAGTGGTTTAAGGCAGCGGTCTTGAAAACCGCCGATGAGAAATTATCCGAGAGTTCGAATCCCTCTTCCTCCATATAAAATATAATATATTTATAGGCGCGTTGGCAGATTGGTAATGCATTGGATTGCAAATCCAAAGAATCTGGTTCAATTCCAGAACGCGCCTAGAATAAAAAAATATGCCCGGGTGGTGAAATCGGTAGACACAAGGGACTTAAAATCCCTCGGCTTTTAATGGCCTTGCGGGTTCAAGTCCCGCCCCGGGTATGAATATAATTCATAATGTAAATTTAAATACTGTATAATGTTTTTTTTTTAAAATTATTTTATAATTTAAATATCTTTTTTTTAAAAATGTATTTAGAGATATAAAAGATTGTATTATGATTCTTAATTCTCCATTTTTTATTAAATATTTTTTTGCATTTTTTATTATTTTTTTTATTACACTTAAATTTATATTTAAATTATTATGTATAGGAGGATTAGATATAATTAAATTATATTTTTCTTTTATTTGAGAATAAATATCACTAAAAAATACCTTTCCTTTTATTTTATTATTAATTAAATTATTTTTACTACACCAAATAGCGGAATTATAATTATCTATTAATGTTAAATCTAATTTAGGATTTTTTTTAGCTAAAGCTATACTTAATATTCCTGTTCCACATCCTATATCTAATACTTTTCCTTTAATGTTATTTTTAAAAGTTGATATTAATAATTTAGTTCCTTCATCTATTTTTTTATATCCAAATACTCCTGGTAGACTTTTAATAATTATATTATTCCATGTATAAATATTTATAAATATTTTTAATGAAAATTTTGGTTTATTTTTAATATATCCTTTATATAAACAGCAATTACGTGCATAATCTATTTTTTTAAATATTAAATAATTATTAAATATTTTATTAATACTATTAATTCCACTTTTATTTTTACCTATTATATATATACAACAGCTATTTGAAATAAATGATAATAAATATGTTAGTTGAAATTTAACTTCTTGTTTATTTTTAACCCAAAAATAAATTAGTTGTTGGTATGTATTGAGTTTATTTTGATAATAGAAATTATTTAAAATAATATTTTTATTTATTTTTTTATTTTTTATTTTATATAAATTATAATATTGAGTATATATAATAAAATTTTTAAAAAATTTTGTGTTAAATAATTGATATGGTATTATTCCAGATAAAATTGTAGATTTATTTTTGAATAATTGAATATTTTTTATTAATAATTGATATTCTTTAGATAAAGATAATAATTGAGAGTACATAGTCTTGTTTTTCTTTAATAGATATAATAGTAAAAATATTAATAATGATTGATAATTTTATTTTTAAATAAATATATATTTTTAAAAAATATCATATATATTTATTATTAAATATATTCATATCTATAATATGGGAATATATGAAACTACATTTAGTATATAATATTTAATTTTATTTATATATTAAAATTTATTTTATTTATTATAATGATTATTATATAATGAATATTATTTATATATCAGGTTAAAATATATGAAACATCAGTTAGTTACTTTTAAAAAAAATAATTTTACTATTTTAGTAATTAATGTAAAAAATATAAAATTTAGTTATTTTAAAGATTTTTTAATTGAGAAAATTCAAGAATCTCCTTCTTTTTTTAAAAATATACCTATTATATTAAATATAGAAAAATTATCATATAAATTTGATTGGATGAATATTAAAAGTTTTATTTTATCTATTGGTTTATTTTTAATTGGTATCACAGGTTGTAAAAATAAACATACAGAAAAAATAATTTCAAAGTCTGGATTACCTATTTTTTCTATACAAAAACAAATTAAATCAAAAATTTATAAAAATAAAAATTATACTAATAATAATCAAAATAAATATATAAATTCATCTTATTATGATATAAAGAATCAAAAAAATTATGTTTTTAATAAATTAGTACGTTCCGGGCAAAGAATATATTTACCTAATACTGATTTGATAATTACTAATAATGTTAGTTCAGGGGCTGAATTAATTTCAGATGGTCATGTTCATATATACGGTGTAATGAGGGGAAGAGTGTTAGCTGGAGCTAATGGAGATATTACCAGAAAAATTTTTTGTACACATTTATTTGCAGAATTAATATCTATTGCTGGAGAATATTTAACAATTGAACAAATACCATTAAAATTTTTAGGAAAAAGTGTTGAAATTAGTTTAATAAATCATATTTTGTGCATAAAAAATTTAATTTAAATATTCTTATATATGATATTATAAAGGTATTAACTATATGTCTAAAATTATTACTATTACTTCAGGTAAGGGTGGTGTAGGAAAAACCACTTCAAGCGCCTCTATTGCAACTGGTTTAGCTTTAAATGGAAAGAAAACTGTAGTTATTGATTTTGATATAGGATTAAGAAATTTAGATTTAATTATGGGTTGTGAACGTCGTGTAGTATATGATTTTATTAATGTAGTTAAAGGAGAGGCTTCTATTCATCAGGCATTAATCAGAGATAGGCGTACTAAAAATTTATTTTTACTTCCAGCTTCTCAAACACGAGATAAAGATTCTTTAACAAAATCTGGAGTAGAACGTATTTTACAAACTCTTTTAGATATGAACTTTGATTTTATTATTTGTGATTCCCCAGCTGGTATTGAATCAGGAGCTATTCTTTCTCTTTATTTTGCCGATGAAGCAATAATTGTAACTAATCCAGAAATTTCTTCTATAAGAGATGCTGATCGAATTTTAGGAATTATATCTTCTAAATCAAAAAGAGCTGAAAATAATGATTCACCAGTTAAAGAATATTTATTATTAACTAGATATAATCCACAAAAAGTAACAAAAGGTGATATGTTAAGTATGGATGATGTTTTAGATATACTTCAAATACCTTTAATTGGAGTTATTCCAGAAGACCCATCTGTATTAAAATCTTCTAATCAAGGATTATCTGTAATATTAGATAAAATTTCTATTGCCGGGCAAGCATATTCAGATACAGTTCAAAGATTATTAGGAATAAATATACCATTAAGATTTTTTTCAGAAAAAAAGAAAAGTTTTTTACAATGGTTATTTAGGAGATAAATATGATTATATTAGATTTATTTTCATCAAAAAGAAAGTATACAGCTAACTTAGCCAAAAAAAGATTACAGATAATAATAAAAAAACAAAAAAAAAATTTAAAAGAGCCAGATTATTTTCCACAATTAAAAAATGATTTATTATTGGTAATTTCAAAATATATAAAAATTAAACCTAATGAAATATTAATTCAAATAGAAAAAAATAATAAAGATATATTTATTTTAGAAGTAAATATACCAAATTTAAAATAAAAAATAAAAAATTGAATGATAAATATATTTAATATATAGGGGATAAATATCTCGGATATATTTGCATTATTTTATATTTTTTATTATATTGTAAATATTTTATAGAATAGGAGATAATATCTTTAGAGTGAGGAGTTTTAATATGAGTATTAAACCATTTAGTAGATTTTTTAAAACAATTTATTTTTATTTTAAATCCAATAGTAGACCAAATCCCTTTGTAATTTTTTATTATTTTTTTAATATTACCCATATTATTATATAACCTTTCTGTATGTATCCCAACCCATAAACCTATTTTATTTTTTAAATATTTTGCCCAAAAAATTTGATTTTTAGAAATTTGAATAGCAATTAAAACACGATTTATTTTGTTAATGTTCCAGCTTTGTTCTGATAAAATTTGTAATGTAGAAAAACCAATAATTGGAATTTTATAAATAATTGATATTGTTTGTGATATTCCAATAGAAATTCTAATTCCAGTAAAACTACCAGGTCCTATTGTACAAGCAATAAAATCTATTTTTTTTAAAGTAGTATTAGCTTTTTTTAAAATTTTTTTAATCATATTAAGTATATATATTTCGTGTTTTTTAAAGCTACTTTTAAATAAACTATATATTTTTTTTTTATGTAGTAATGATACAGAACAAGAATATAATGTTGTATCTAAAGCTAAAATTGTTTTAGTAAAATTCATATTTAATATAATTCCTTAATACTTTATTATATATTATTCTGTTTTTTTTTATTTTTAGTAATTTTTATTAGATGTATTTGATACAAATTAGATTTTATGATATAAAAATTGTAAGATTTACTGGAAATTATAGTTCCTGTTTTTGGAATATTTTTATTTTTTTTTATTAAAAAATCAGCTATTGAAATACAGTCATGATGTTTTTTAAAAATATTAATATTTAATATTTTTTTTAAATTATTTAAATATACAGTACCATGTACTATCCAGTTATTATTATTAATAATTATTTTTGGTGTATTTTTTTTATTTAAAAATTTACCGGCTATAATATTAAATATATCTATAGGTTTAATTAATCCTTTTATTATACCAAATTCATTACTAATAATAACACTATTATTTTTACAATAACGTAAAATATTTAATAAATTAATTGTTGTAATTGTTTCTGGAATAATAAATGGTGGATATTTAATAGAAAAATTATATATATCTTCATTATTATTTATTGCTTGGAGTAATTTTTTTTTTGATACAACTCCTATAATTTCATTTAATTCGTTTTCACATACTAGTATTTTTTTATGTGAAGTATTTAGTAATTTATTTTTAATATTGTTGTAATCTTTTGTAATATCTATCCATATAATTTTTTCTTTTGGAATTATAATATTTTTAATTTTATTATTATTAAATTTTAACATATTAATAAGTATTTTTATTTCATTATTTTTTATTTCTTTTATATTTTTTTTATTATTTATATATTTACAAATTTTATTTTTTTCTTGAATTAAAGATGAATATTTTTTTTTGTTTATTTTATGTTCTTTTTTAGTAGTAAAAATACTATATATTTTGTTATATATTTTTTTTCTTATTAGTTTTTTTTCTTTATGTTTAATTATATTTTTTTTTCTTATCTGATTTATAATTTCAATAAATAAAGAAAACCCAATAGACACATATAAATACTTTTTGGGAATATAAAATCCTAATGATTCTAAAATTAGATTTAAACTAATTATTAATAAAAAAACTAAATATAGAATAATTATTTTTTTTTTTAAATTAATAAATTTAATAAATAAATTAGATAAAAATATTATTAATATTGTAGATATTATTATTGTTTTTATTACCAATAAATTTTGTATTATTCCTATAGCGGTTATTATAGAGTTAATTGATAAAATCATGTTTAATATAATAATTTGAGCAACTATATACCAAAATCTTGATTTTGTATTTTTTTGTTTTTTCTTTTTAGTTTCAATATTTATCTGATTAAATAATTCAAAAATTATTTTTATACACAAAAATATACTACTAGTTAATAAAATTATTTTTTTTATAGAAAAAATAAAAAATTTATTTATTACAATTGTTTTTGTTAAATTTATTAAAAATGATGTTATCATTAATAAACCAAATCTTATAAAAAAAGCTAGTATTAAACCAATATTTCTAACCTGATTATATTGATTAAAAGGTAATTTTTTAGATAAAATAGAAATAAGAATTATATTATTAACATCTAAAATTATCTCTAAAAATATTAAAGTAAATAGATTTGACCAAACAGATAGATCTAAAAAAAAATACATGAAAGGATACTCCAAAAAAAAATTCAATTTTATTAAACAATATATACAATATTTTAACTTATATTTAGTATATAATTAATTTAATTATTTAATTTTAAAATAATTAAAATATAATGTTAATTTTATTAATAAAATTATATTTATAATAATATAAGTATATATTTTATATAAAACGTTTTATATATTTACTTTATTTAAAAATTGAATTTTAATTTTTTTAAATTTTAAATAAAAACTATTTTTAATATAAATAAATATTTTTTTAATAAATTTTTTCTTGATACTAAAAATAATTTTTTATTTTTAAAATAAATAAATATTAACAATATTTTAAAAAAATTAAACATTAAAATAATTTTTTATTATTTTTGTTTAAATAAATTTAATTTTTATAAAAAATATATCCTTATATTTAATTTTATAAATGACAATTAATCATTATCCCATACTCTTTTATCATACCATAGTAAATCATTTGATGATTTTGGACCCCAGGTACCAGATGGATAAAATTCTAATAATGATGGATTTTTTTTATATGCTTGTATTATAGGGTCTATCCATTTCCAGGAATATATAATTTCCTTTTCATGAACAAATAAAAACGGGTTTCCTTGTATACTATCTAATAGTAATCGATCATATTCTTCAGGTATAGAATAATTTTTAAAAATCTTATTATAATTTAAAAACATTTCACAGGGTTTTAATTTAAATTTTGAATTTAATTCTGGTATTTTATTGAAAAATTTTATTTTTATTCCAAATTCTGGTTGTAAAGTTATTGTTAAACTATTTGGTATAGCATTTAGTTCTTTTGTATAAAAAATATTATTTTTTATTTCTTTAAAAAAAATAACAATTTTTGAACATTTCTTAGGTAACCTCTTTCCTGTACGTATATAAAATGGAATATTTTTCCACTGTGTATTATTTATATATAATTTTATAGCAACAAATGTTTCAGTTAAACTATCTTTACTTGCTCCTTTTTCTTGTAAATATGGTTTAATAATATTATTATTGATTTTTCCTTCAGAATATTGTCCTAGTGAAATATTATTATATATATTTTTGTTATTAATATGACTCAAAGATTTTAAAATTTTTATTTTTTCTTTTTGAATGTGTTTCTTATTTAATGATTTAGGAGTATTCATAGAAAAAATTGAAATAATTTGTAGTATATGATTTTGCACCATATCTATTATTTGTCCGGTTTTATTAAAATAATCCCATCTTTTTTCTATTCCTAAACTTTCAGATATAGTGATTTGAATATGGTCAATATTTTTATTATTTAGTATATTTTTAAACCATGGATTAGCGAATTTTAATGAGATAAGATTAAGTATAGTTTCTTTTCCTAAATAATGATCAATACGAAATATTTGTTTTTCAGAAAAATATTTTTTAATAGATGTATCAATAATATTGAATGTTTTTAAAGAATTACCGATAGGTTTTTCTATAATAATTTTAGATGTTTTTGTATTTAATTGGATAGAATCTAATCCTTTACAAATATTAATAAATATATTTGAAGATACTGCAAAATAATTAATTAAACAGTGTTTTTTTTTTTGAAAAAAATTAATTAATTTTTTAAAATCATAAATTTTATTAACATCTATTTTACAAAAAAAAAGACGTTTTTCAAACTTATTCCATGTAGATAATTTTATATTTTCATTTAAAAATTTTTTTAAAGATTCATATATTATATTTTTATATTCTTTTTTTTTAATTTGAGATCTACTTATTCCAATAATTCGCATGTTAGTTGTTAATTTTTTTTTTTTTTCTAAACGATATAAAGCTGGAAATAATTTTCTTTGAGCTAAATCACCCGTTGTTCCAAAAATTATTAAATCTTGCGGTATTATTTTTAATATCATATGGTACCTTATTATATTATATATAAGAATATATATAATTATTATATAAATTATTTTTTATACAAAAAAATTATATTTTTTTAAGTAAAAATAATCATAATAAAAATAAAATATTTTTAAATATAAATATATATATTTTGTTTTTTTCATTTATAATTAATTATATTTTATTTTTTAATAAAAAACTAATTATATATAATAAATTTTATAAAATAAAAAAAATAATAAATTATTATATTTATAATAAATATAATTAAAGTGTTTTTTTTTAAAATTAATTAAAATAATCTTTATATTAAAAAATAAGTAAAGTTAATTATTTTTTTAAATATTAAATATAACTATAAACAGGATTAATATATAATGAATTCTATTAGAAGAACAAAAATTATTTCTACTCTAGGTCCTTCAACAGATAATAAAAATATTTTAAGAAAAATTATAAAATCAGGTGTAAATGTATTAAGATTAAATTTTTCTCATGGTATAGCTCAAGATCATATTAATCGAGTTAATAAAATTCGATTAATAGAAAAAGAATTAAATTGTTCTATAGCATTAATAGGTGATTTACAAGGTCCTAAAATACGTATTTCTAGTTTTAAAGAAAAAAAAGTTTTTTTAAAAAATGGAGATAATTTTTTATTAGATTTAAATATACCTAAAAATAAGGGAGATAAAAATTCAGTAGGTATTAATTATACTAATCTTCCAAATGAAGTATTCTGTAATGATATTCTATTATTAGATGATGGAAAAATACAATTAAAAGTTATAAAAACAAACAATACAAAAGTTTTTACAAAAATAATTATAGGTGGATATTTATCAGATAACAAAGGTTTAAATAAACTTGGAGGAGGGTTGTCAGCATCTGCTTTAACTAAAAAAGATAAAGAAGATATAAAATTAGCAGCTATGATTAATGTAGATTATTTAGCTGTATCTTTCCCAAGATCTGCTTTAGATTTACAAAAAGCTCGATTACTTTTAAGAAAAGCTGGAAGTAAAGCAAAAATTATTGCTAAAATTGAACGTGCAGAAGCAATATCTTCCGATCAAATAATGAAAGATATTATTTTGGAATCTGACGCAATTATGATCGCTAGAGGTGATTTAGGAGTTGAAATTGGCGATCATCAATTAATAGGAATACAAAAAAAATTAATTAAAATGACAAGAAAATTAAACCGGATAGCTATAACAGCTACTCAAATGATGGAATCTATGATTTTCAATCCATTTCCAACACGAGCTGAAGTTATGGATGTAGCTAATTCTGTTTTAGATGGAACAGATGCAGTTATGTTATCAGCAGAAACAGCATCAGGTGATTTTCCTGAAATTACTGTTCAAACTATGTCAAAAATCTGTATAGGTGCTGAAAAATTACCATGTGTAAATATTTCTAAACATCGTCTAAATGAAAAATTTGATAATATAGCTGAAACAATATCTATGTCAGCAATGTATTCAGCCAATCATTTAAAAAATGTTTCTGCTATTCTTATTATATTAACATCTAATAAAATTGCATTATTGGCTTCAAGAATCACATCAGGTTTACCTATTTTTTATATATCTGATTCTTTCAGAAAACTTCGTTTGTCAACATTATATAGAGGTGTCGTTCCAATATATCTAGATAATGTATTAAAAAATAAATATGATACTAATACTATAATACAATTACTTAAAGATAAGAAATTATTAAAAAAAAATAATACAATTGTTGTGATAAAAAACAATAAAAAACGTAATTTTCAATTAGTTAATTCTTATAAAATTTTAAATGTAAAATAAAAATATTTTTATACTTATGATAAAAACTATATAATTTTTGTTTTGACTAAATATGATTAAACAAATTTATTTTATTAAATATAAAAATATAACTAAACATATATAATATTTTATATTAAAAAAATATTTTTTTATAAAATTTAAGATAATCTTTTTAAAAAAATAATTTTTATTATAAAAATAATGCTTTAAAAAAAATTTTATGATATTAATAAATTTAAATAAAAAATTAAATTGTTTATCATATATAGTCAATTCAGTTAATAGTCTATATTAAGAAAAATAAAAATATATTTTTTAAAAATAATTTTATATAAAAGTAATATGTAAAATATTTATAATTAATTTTATAAATACTTTTGTACAAAATTAAAATTAAAAATTAATTAATATAATAATATTAAATTTTTTTTATAAATTTATATTATGAGCTATATAAATAGTTTCTTTTAATTTTTTTAATGAATTAATCATATTAATTATTTTTTCTTTATTAATAAGATCAATATAACGAATTACTTTAGGAGTAATAAATATATTTATATTTCTAAATATAATAGAATGAGATAAAAAAATATTTTTTATTTCTTTAAATTTTTTTATTTTTATAGTAAGATTTATATAATCTGTATTTTTTTTTTTAGAGAATATAATTTTGTTTTCATCTATAAGATTATAAATAATATTTTTATTATGTATATTAATATTAACTTTTATTATATAAAAGAAATTAAATAAATATTTAATATTATTATATTTTGTTAGTTTTCCTTTATATAAAGAAAATATATTTCTTATTTTTGACACTGTTCTGTTACTGTTATCAGTATTACAGTGTATAATAATTACAATTCCATTTGGACCATATCCTGCATATTTCATTGTATGAAAAATATTTTTTTTATTTCCTCCTTCACCTCTTATTAAAGCTTGTTTTATTAATTTTTTACTTACATTAAATGTATGTGCTTTTTCTAAAATAGTTCTTAATTTAAAATTTTTATTTATATCTGATCCATATTTTTTACTAGAAAGTGTAATTTCTCTTATTATTTTAGTAAAAATTTTACTTTTTTTTATATCCTGAGCATTTTTTCTATGTTTTGTATTTGCCCATTTACTATGTCCAGCCATGTATCCTCATTTTTAAATAAAACACTTTTTAAAAAAATAAATATATTTTACATTTTTATATAAAAATAATAAAAGATTATAATTTTTTTTATCTTTTTTTAATTACCTGATTATTAGCAAGGAGCTCCTGTCATTAAACAAGTTGCAGAATTAGTTTTTGGAAATGCTATTACATCTGTAATAGTATTACTTTCTGTTAATAACATAGTTAAACGATCTAAACCTAAAGCTAAACCAGAATGAGGTGGAGTACCATATTGTAACGCTTTAAGAAAAAAACCAAATTTTTCTTTTTGTGTGCTTTTTTTAATTTTAAGTAAATTAAAAATTTGATTTTGCATTTCTTTATTATTTATTCTTTCAGAACCTCCTCCTATTTCATAACCATTAATAACTAAATCAAATGCGCTAGATATAATTTTTAATGGATCAATAGAGAAAATATCTTTAATATTATTTTTAGGAGCTGTGAATGGATGATGAATAGATTTTAAATTATTTTTTTTATCTCTTTTAAATAAAGGAAAATCTGTAATCCAAATAGGACATATTTTTTTTAAATCTGTTATTTCAAAATCAATTCCTATTTTTAACCTTAATTCACTTAATATCTTATTTGCTAGATTTATTTTTTCTGCTATTATAAATAATAAATCTCCATTATCTACAGAAGTGCTAAAAAATATTTTTTTTAATATATTTTTTTTTATTTTAATATTAATAATTTGATGAACATTTATAATGTAATTTTTTATATCAATAACTTTAATGCATATAAATTGATTTGCTTTTAATTTTTCTGAAAATTTTTTGTAGATATTTATTTTTTTATTAGAAATAAGTTTTATTCCATTTGAAATTTTAATAGCGATAATTCTATTTATTTTATTATCTATTAACCAAGGAAATAAATATTTATAATGTTCATCTAAAAATAAATTACTTAATTCGATAAATTGAATAGGATTTCTTAAATCTGGTTTATCTGTTCCATATTTAAATAAACTTTCATTATAGCTCATTTTCTTAATTTTTCTTAATTTGACTTCTTTTATAGATAACCATAGTTTAGATATTAACTTATTTATTAAGTTTTGTAAAAATTTTGTTTTTTTAAAAGCTATTTCAATATCTATTTGTGTAAATTCTGGTTGTCGATCTGATCTTAAATCTTCATCTCGAAAACATTTTGCAATTTGATAATATCGATCTATTCCTGATATCATTAATAATTGTTTAAATAATTGAGGGGATTGTGGTAGAGCATAATATTTTCCAGGATATAAGCGACTATTAACCAAATAGTCTGAAGCTCCTTCTGGAGTAGATTTAGTAAGAATAGGAGTTTCAATTTCTAAAAAATTTTTATTTATGAAAAATTTTCTAATTAATGTAGTAATGTCACTTCTTATTTTTATATTTCTTAACATTTTACTGCGACGTAAATCTAAATAACGGAATTTAAATCGTATATCTTCTTTATTTATTTTATTATAATCTAAAGGAATAGGTAATGTACCATTAAAAATTTTTAATTTAAATGCATTAATTTCAATTGTTTTTTCTATTCTTTGTTCTTTTCGTGATTTTTTTAACTTTTTTATAGCAACCATCCCTTTAATCTGTACACAAAAATCATTTTTTAAAGTTAAAGCTAAATCAAAACAAGAATTATAGTTTTTATTAAAAACAACTTGTACAATCCCAGTTATATCTCTAATATCAATAAAAATTATGTTTTTTAATAATCTTTTTTTGTTAACCCACCCGCAGATTGTAATTATATTATTGACATCTTTTAATTTTATTTCCCCACAATATTTTGTACGCATAATAATCCTAATTTTTTTTAATTTATAAAAAAAATTATATTTTTATAAAAATATAATTTTATATATAGATATTAAATTTAATAATAAAAAATAATATTATTATAATATACAATTTATATAAAAATATATTTTATTTATATTGTATAAAATTAAAATTATATAGATAATTTATCTACTTCTAAAAATAATTCTACCTTTACTAAGATCATACGGTGTTATTTCTAAAGTAACTTTGTCACCTGTTAAAATTCTTATGTAATTTTTTCTCATTTTTCCTGATATATGAGCAATAATAATATGTTTATTTTCTAATTCAACTTTAAACATAGTATTTGGTAAAGTATCTATTACAACTCCTTGCATTTCTATACTTTTTTCTTTCATTTACGCTCCTTAAATTAATTTTAAAAATATATTTAATTATGTTTATTAATACTTAAATATTTTTCTACATCTATTGCTGCCATACATCCACTTGCAGAAGCTGTTATAGCTTGTCTATAAATATTATCTGATATATCACCAGCAGCAAATATACCTGGTATACTAGTTTGAGTTTTCATTAAATTATTATAACCAATTTTTACATAATTATTTTCAATGTCAATATATTTAGAAAATATTTTAGAATTTGGAACATGACCAACAGCAATAAATAAACCAGATAAATCAATTAGATATTCTTTTCTTTCAGTTTTAGAATAAATTTGAATTTTATTCACTGTTTTATTATTTCCTAATATATCTATAATATAAGAATTAAAGTGAATTATAATATTATTATTATTTTTTATTTGATTATACAATCGATTAATTAATATTTTATCTGCTCGAAATTGATCACGACGATGAATTAAATGTATTTTTTGAGCAATATTTGATAAATATATTGTTTCTTCAAGAGCTGAATTTCCACCTCCTACAACTGCTACATTTTGATTTTTATAAAAAAATCCGTCACATATTGCACAAGTTGAAATTCCTTTACCCATATATATATTTTCTGCAGGAATATTTAATAATTTTGTAGAAGATCCGGTTGCTATAATAATAGATTTACTTAAATAAGTGTTTTCTTCTCCATATAATTCAAATGGGTATTTTTTAAAATTTACAGATTTAATAATATCATCTTTAATATTAATAGAAAATTTTTTTACATGATTTAACATACGATCCATTAATTTAATTCCACTAAGATTATTATAATCACCTGGCCAATTTTCTATTTCATTAGTTTGTATTAATTGTCCTCCAGGTTTTGGGCCAGTTATTAATATAGTGTCAATATTAGCTCTAGCAGAATAAATTGCAGCTGTATATCCGGCTGGACCAGATCCTATAATAATTAATTGTACATTTGTATTTTCTGTTTTTTTCATAATATACCTATTTTTAAAAATATGTTTTTATTTAAAATATTTTTAAATAAAAATAGTTAATATAATAAAATTAGTATTTGTGTATAATAATAGAATTATTATTATATGATATAATTTTATTATTTCGATATTTTTGTAATTATAAAAATTATATATTATATATATTTATTTTTATTAAATATTTATTTAAATTTTTATTATAAAAAATTAAAAAATATATTTTATTTATTAATTTAATTAATTAAATAATTTTTATACTTAAAATATATGCCTAATAAATACTTATATTTTTCTTAAAAATTTACAGGTTAAAAGATCTAGGTGCTATGTTAAATTTTAACAAAATTAAAAAAAACTACTCTTTTTTTAAAGAGCAATTAAAAAAAAGAAATTTTTTATTAGATGTAGCTAAATTTAAAAATTTAGAGCAAAAACGCAAAAAATTACAAATAAATAGTGAAATAAAAATATCAGAACATAAAAGATTATCTAAACATCTATTATATAGAAAAAGTATTTATCATGAAATTGATATTTTTAAAAATCAACTTATTTATTCTCGTAATTTTATTGAATGTTTAAAAAAAAAACTAGAAAAAGTTAAAAAAAAAATATATAAAATGTTAAGTGTTGTTCCCAATATACCATATAAAGATATACCTGTCGGTACAGGAGATAAAAATAATAAAGAAATTTATCATTGGGGAAAAAAAAAAAAATATAATTTTTCTATTATGAATCATATAGAAATTGGAAATAAATTGAAAGGATTAGACTGGAAAACAGCTTCTGTTATTTCAGGATCAGGATATACGATAATAAAAGGATCTGTTGCTCAATTACATCGTGCTTTAGGTCAATTTATGTTAGATGTACAAACTAAATTACATGGATATGAGGAAGTATATGTACCTTATATTGTTAAAGAACAATCTATGTATGGTACAGGACAATTACCTAAATTTAAAAAAGATTTATTTCATACATATTCTATGCACAACAATTATCAAAAAAATAAATATAATAATTTATTTTTAATACCTACATCAGAAGTACCTTTAATTAATTTAGTACGAAATAAAATAATTTTACCTAATGAATTACCTTTAAAATTTACAGCTCTGAGTTCTTGTTTTCGAGCAGAAGTTAATACTTATGGAAAAAATGTTAAAGGATTAATTAGAAATCGTCAGTTTGATAAAGTTGAAATTATACAAATTGTACATCCTAAAAAATCTGAGGAAACACTAGAAATATTAACAAGACATGCAGAAAAAATATTACAGTTATTAAAATTACCATATAGAAAAATATTACTTTGTACTGGAGAATTAGGTTTTTCTTCTCAAAAAACATACGATTTAGAAGTATGGTTTCCAGAACAAAAATTATATCGAGAGGTATCTTCATGTTCTTTAACCGGAGATTTTCAATCTAGAAGAATAAATGCTAGATATAAAGATTATAAAAAGAAGAAAAATTGTTTTTTACATACTCTTAATGGTTCTGGATTAGCGGTCGGAAGAACTTTAGCTGCTATTTTAGAGAATTTTCAATGTTCAAATGGTAAAATAGCTGTACCAAAAGTATTACAATATCCATATATGGATGGTATAAAATTTTTAAAACCATTTAAATAAAAATCTTTTTTTTTAATAAAAATAAAAAATTTAGATTTTATTTAGAATGTTTAAAAAAAATAAAAATAATATTGGTGAAAAATATGTCTATAATATATAATTTTAATCCAGGTCCAGCTATTCTCCCTCAATCAGTTTTATTAAAAATAAAAAAAAATTTTCTTAATTGGAATAATTCTAATTTTTCAATTCTTGAAGTTAGTCATCGTAGTCAAAGTTTTATAGAAAAAACAATACAAATTGAAAAAAATTTTCGAAATATATTAAATATACCTGAAAATTATAATATTTTATTTTGTCACGGTGGAGCTAGAGGGCAATTTTCTGCTATACCATTAAATTTTATTAAAAAATTTATACAACCAGATTATATTAATAGTGGATATTGGTCTTTATCTGCCGCAGAAGAAGCAAAAAAATATTGTAGACCGAATATTATTAATGTTCGAAAATTAACAAACAATAAAAAAATATGTATTCAATCTGCTAAATATTGGAAAATTTCATCTAAAAATACATATTTGCATTATTGTCCAAATGAAACAATTGAAGGAATAGAGATTTTTGAAGAACCGGAATTTTATAATAAAATTATAGTAGGAGATTTTTCTTCTACTATTTTATCACGTAAAATTGATATAAAAAAGTATGGTATTATATATGCTTGTGCTCAAAAAAACATTGGTCCGGCTGGTATTACAGTTGTAATTATTCGTAATGATTTATTATTTAATTTAAATAACAAAATTCCTTCTATTTTAAATTATAATTTATTAATAAAATCTAAATCTATGATAAATACACCTAGTGTATTTTCATGGTATGTTTCAGGATTAGTATTTAAATGGATAAAAAATTTAGGAGGTTTAAATATTATAGAAAAAATTAATAAACAAAAAGCAAAAATTTTATATAAATATTTAGATTCTACTGATTTTTATAAAAATTATATATCACCACCTAATCAGTCACGTATGAATGTTACATTTCATTTACAAGAAAAAAACTTAACAAATATATTTCTTAAACAATCTGAAAAATATGGATTATTTGGACTAAAAGGTCATTCTATTATAGGAGGAATTAGAGCATCTATTTATAATGCTATGCCTATTCAAGGAGTAAAATCTCTTATTAAATTCATGAAATTTTTTGAAAAAAAATTTGGTTAAAAAAATACTTTTATAAAATATATAAAGATTTATTTATTAGAGGATAATATTTATTATGAAAAAGAGTTTAACTTTAAAACCAGTAAAATATATTAATGGTGAATTAAATTTACCTGGTTCAAAAAGTATTTCGAATCGAGTATTGCTATTATCTGCATTATCTACCGGAAATACAATTTTGAAAAATTTATTATATAGTGATGATGTTAATCATATGTTAAATGCATTATCAAAATTAGGTATATCATTTTTTTTAAATAAAAGTAAATCAACATGTGAAATAAAAGGTGTTTCTGGTCCTTTATTTTCAAAAAAAAAAATTACATTATTTTTAGGTAACGCAGGGACTGCTATTCGGCCATTATTAGCAGTTCTATCCTTAAAAAAAAATAAAATAATTTTAACTGGTGATGATAGAATGAAAGAAAGACCAATTTTTCATTTAGTAGATTCTTTACAAAAAGGAGGAGCAAATATAAGTTATTTAAATAAAAGAGAGTATTTTCCTGTGTATATAAAAGGGGGTTTTTTGGGGGGAGAAATAACTGTTAATGGAACTATATCAAGTCAATTTTTAAGTTCTTTATTAATGGCAGTTCCTTTAGCTCAATTAGATACAAAAATTATTGTAGAAGGTAATTTAGTATCTAAACCATATATTGATTTAACTATTAATTTAATGAAAAAATTTGGAATTATAGTAGATGTTTTAGATAATTATAAATATTTTTATATTAAAGGAAATCAAAAATATATTTCTCCCGGAGAGTATTTTATAGAAAGTGATATTTCCTCAGCTACCTATTTTTTAGCAGCCGCTGCAATAAAAGGAGGTTCTGTTAAAATAAATGGTATAAAAAAAGATAGTATACAAGGGGATATAGATTTTGTTAATATTTTAAAGAAAATGGGAGCTTCTATAATTTGGAATAAAAATTCTTTAATTTGTAAGAAAAATAATTTATTTGGTATTACAATAGATTGTAATCACATTCCAGATGCAGCTATGACAATTGCAATGTTAGGTTTGTTTTCTAATACATTTGTACATGTTAAGAATATATATAACTGGAGAGTTAAAGAAACAGATCGTTTATATGCAATGACTACTGAATTAAAAAAAATTGGAGCTCAAGTTCAAGAAGGAGCTGATTTTATAATAATTCATCCAGTAAAAAAATTTTTACATGCTACAATAAATACATACAATGATCATCGAATAGCTATGTGTTTTTCTTTAGTTTCTTTGTCTGGAGTACCTATAACTTTATTAAATCCAGCATGTGTAAATAAAACTTTTCCTTTGTTTTTTGAAAAATTTTATTCAATTTGTCATTATTAAATTAATATATAAAATTATTTTAATAATTAATAACCATTTTTAGTTTATATAAAAATATTATAAAAAATAATAAGTATTATTTTAAAATTTCTTTATTATTTAATTATATAAATTTATTTTTTTAAATTTCTAAATAAATAAAAAATTTAAATATTTTTATTTAATAATATTTTTAAAATTTATATATTTGTATATATATTTGTATATAATTGTTTTTATAAATATTTTTAAAGATAATTGGATATTATTTTATATAAAAATTATTTGAAAAAACAGATATCTTTTTTTTTAAAAAGAAGTTTTTTTAGAATAATCTTATGATATTTTTTATATTAAAGATTTTTTATAAAAATAGTTAATTATACATTAATTAATTTTTAAATAGACAGCATATCATTACTTACATATTTTGTTATTACGCCCCATTTTAAAATATAAATGGTTTTTATTGACTATATTATTTATGTTTAATATATTGTAATATTTTAGTTTTAAACATTTATAATTTTATACTGATAGATTATTTTATATGACTATATCTTTTGCAGAGTTATTTGAAGAATCATTAAAGGAAGTAGAAACACGTCCAGGTTCTATTATTCAAGGAACTATAATATCTATAGATAATGATATAGTTTTAGTAGATGCTGGATTAAAATCAGAATCTTCTATTCCTATAGAACAATTTAAAAATTCAAAAGGAAATATAGAAGTAAAAATAGGTGATATTGTAGACGTTTCTTTAGATGCGATTGAAGATGGTTTCGGAGAAACTATTTTATCACGTGAAAAAGCAAAAAGACATGAATCATGGATAAAATTGGAACAAGCTCATAAAGAATTATTAAATGTAATTGGTATTATTAATGGAAAAGTAAAAGGTGGTTTTACTGTTGAATTAAATGAAATAAGAGCTTTTTTACCTGGATCTTTAGTAGATATTCGTCCTGTTAGAGAAACACTACACCTTGAAGGAAAAAAACTAGAATTTAAGGTTATTAAATTAGATAAAAAAAGAAATAATGTTGTTGTTTCACGAAAAGCTGTTATTGAATCAGAAAATAGTGCAGAACGTGATCAATTATTAAAAAATTTACAAGAAGATAATATTATTCAGGGAATAGTAAAAAATTTAACAGATTATGGAGCTTTTATTGATTTAGGTGGTGTAGATGGATTATTACATATCACAGATATGGCTTGGAGAAGAGTTAAACATCCAAGCGAAGTAGTCAAAATTGGAGACCAAATTAAAGTTAAAATATTAAAATTTGATGAAGAAAAAATACGAGTATCACTTGGTTTAAAACAATTAAGTATTGATCCGTGGAAAAATCTTTCTAAACGTTATCCGGAAGGAAGTAAGCATACAGGATATGTGACAAATTTAACTGATTATGGTTGTTTTGTAGAAATAGAAGAAGGAGTAGAAGGTTTAGTACATGTGTCAGAAATGGATTGGACTAATAAAAATATTCATCCATCTAAAGTAGTTGTTTCTGGAGAAAAAATAAGTGTATCTATTTTAAATATTGATGAAGAAAAAAGAAGAATTTCTTTAGGAATTAAGCAATGTAAAATTAATCCTTGGAAAAAATTTTTCGAGAATAATAAGAAAGGTTCGAAAGTAGAAGGAAAAATAAAATCAATTACTGATTTTGGAATTTTTATAGGATTAGAAGGAGGAATAGATGGTTTGGTGCATTTATCTGATTTATCTTGGTCAGTTACTGGAGAAAAAGTAGTAAAAAAATATAAGAAGGGAGAAAATATAGAAGCAATAGTTCTACAAGTAGACCCTGATAGAGAACGTATATCTTTAGGAATTAAACAATTAAAAGAAGATCCTTTTCATAAATATATTTTAAAAAATAAAAAAAATACTATAATTAATAGTTTAATTAAATCGATTGAAGAAAAAGCTATTTTGTTTAATATAGAAAAAGGAATTCAAGGTTGTTTAAAATTAATTGACATACCTTCTAATTATCGTCAAAAATATATATCACAGATTTCTATAGGAAAAAATTTATTAACACAAATTTTAGGATTTGATAAAAAAAATAGGATTATCTATTTATCTATTACAGAAGATATACATAATAAAAATATAAAAAAAAAATTATTAGAAGAAAATTCAACTGATACTAAAAAAATTGATAATACTATGACAAAAGCATTTGAAAAAGCAATAAATTAAAAAAAATTATTAAAAGATTAAAATATTTAACAGTTTTATTTAGAGGATATATGAAAAAATCAGAGTTATTTGAAAGAATTACTGAAAAAAAAAAATATATTCCAGCAAAAAATATTGAATATATCGTGAAAAATATTTTAGAATACATGTCTTTATCTTTAGAAAAAGGTAATAGAATTGAAATTAGAGGTTTTGGTAGTTTTTCTTTACATTATCGGTTCGCTAGAATGGGTAGAAATCCAAAAACAGGTGAACAAGTTTATTTAAAGGGAAAGTATGTTCCGCACTTTAAACCAGGTAAACAATTAAGAGATCGAATAAATCATATGTACAAAAATAATTAAATTTATTAAAATTCTTGTATATATTATAATATTTTTAATAAATATTTTTTATAATTTAGCAATTATTAGAGTATATTATACTCCAATAGTTGCTTGAAAAAGGTAATTAATAAAATGATTAAACCAATTATTATAGGTAACTGGAAATTAAATGGTAATAAAGTTTTTATTAGAAATTTTTTTAAACTATTGAATAAATTTTTAATTAGATATTATAAGAAATGCACGGTAATAATAACACCTCCGATTGTATATATTTACTTAATTCAAAAAATTTTTTCATCTAATGATAGAAATTTTTTTTTAGGATCTCAAAATGTTGATAATCATATTTTGGGTCCATTTACAGGAGAAATTTCTTCTTGCATGCTAAAAGACATAGGGGTTAAATATGTTATTATTGGTCATTCAGAAAGACGATTTAATCATCAAGAAAGTAATATAATTATTGCAAAAAAATTTCATACTTTAAAGGAAAAAAAATTAATTCCTATTTTATGTATAGGAGAAACACAAGAAGAAAAAATAAATAAAAAAACTAAAGAAATATGTACAAAACAAATTGATATAATATTTGATATGTGCGGCTCTTATGCATTTGATAATTCTATTATTGCCTATGAGCCTATTTGGGCAATTGGTTCTAAAAATTCAGCTAAATATAAAGATGTTCAATATATTTCTCATTTTATACGTAATTATATAAAAAGTAAAATTAATCATAAAATTAAAAATTTTTTTATTCAGTACGGAGGTTCTGTTACTAGAAAAAATGCAAAAAAATTAATTATTCAAAAAGATGTCGATGGATTTTTAATAGGAGGAGCTTCTTTAAAATTAAAAGAATTTACTAAAATTATAGAAATAGCAAATATATAATACATAATATTATGTGTATTTTATATTGAAAAATAAATGAAAAATATAATTTTTTTTATTTAAAATAAATTTTTAAAAAATAATTATTTTTAATTATTTATATAAAAATAAATTATATTTAAGCGCCGGTGTACCGGCACTTATTATACTGCTATAATTTGTAAAATAAAAATTTAATTATTACAATTTTTTATTACGTTTAATAAATTGTATTCAAAAGATTTTTTCATATTTAATAAAGCATAACTAATATCGTGATGAACAATTTTATTATTTATAATTCCAATACATTTTCCTTTTTTTCCTTCTAATAACAGTTGCACTGCATATATTCCCATTCGTGATGCTAGAATTCTGTCATATGCAATTGGAATTCCTCCTCTTTGAATATATCCAAGTATTGTTGCTCGTGTTTCTTGATTGGTTTTTTTTTGAATATATTTTGCTAATTTATTTACATCGCATATATTTTCGGTAACTGCTATAATGGCATGTTTATTTCCCTTTTTAATACTTTTTTGTATTTCCAATAATAACAATTCTTTTTTATAAGTAATTTCTGGAATAATGATGAATTCACAACCCCCAGCTATAGAGGCAGATAAAGTTAAATCTCCACAGTAACGACCCATAATTTCTATTATTGAAATTCTTTGATGTGAAGAAGTAGTATCTCTTAATTTATCAATTGCATTCACTATTGTTTCTAAAGCAGTAAAGTACCCTATAGTATAATCCGTTCCTGAAACATCATTATCTATAGTTCCTGGTATTCCAATACATGGAACACCCATTTCTGTTAAGAATTTAGCTCCTATATACGATCCATCACCACCAATAATAATTAAAACATCAATTTTTCTTTTAAAAATATTATTTATAGCTTCAAGTCTTATTTTTTCTAATTTAAATTCTGAAAATCTTGAAGAACCCAGAAATGTTCCACCTTTATTAATTAAATTAGAGACATCATTATAATATAAAGGTATCATTGTATTTTTATATAATCCTAAGAAACCATTATGAACTCCTATGACTTCTAAATTATTATTTAAAGCTGTATATACTATAGATCGAATTGCTGCGTTCATCCCGGGAGAATCACCCCCGCTTGTTAATACTCCTATTTTTTTAATCATAATAATTATATAACCTTAATTTTTATATATGTTTTAATAATATAAAAATTATTAATATTTAATAATATATGAAGAATATATTATTTACAGAAATCAAAAATATATAAAAAAATAGTTATATTTTTAATATGTCTGTTAAAATAGATCTATATAATAAGATTATTTATAATTTAAATTTTTATGTAAATTATAAAAAATTTATTTTAAAAAATATTTTATAAATAATAATATCTTATTGGTTTATTTTCACTAGAAAATTCATATATAATAGGAGAACCTGTAGAAATATCTAAATTTGTAATATCAGTATCATTAATTTTATTTAAATACTTTATTAATGCACGTAGTGAGTTACCATGTGCTATTATAATAATATTTTTATTTTTATTTAATTGCGGAATAATTTTTGATTTCCAAAAAGGAATAACTCGATTAAATGTTTTTTCTAAACTCTCAGAAGTTGGTATTTCATTTTCTTTTAATTTTTTATATTTTTGATCAGATTTTAAATTATTAAAATCTTTAATATTTAAACTTGGGGGGAAAATTTTAAAGCTACGTCTCCATAACTGTACTTGTTTTTTTCCATATTTTTTTATTGTTTCTTCTTTATTTAATCCTTCTAAGGATCCATAATTACGTTCATTTAATTTCCATGATTTATGTACTGGTATCCACATACAATTTAAATAACTTAAAATTATATAAGTAGTTTTTATAGCTCTTTGTAAGAGAGATGTAAAAGCAATATCAAAAGAAAAATTATTTTTTTTTAATAATTTTGCTGCATCTCGTGCTTCTTTTTTTCCTCTTTTAGATAATTTTATATCTTTCCATCCTGTAAATTTATTTAATTGATTCCATTTACTTTCCCCGTGTCGCATTAAAATTATTTTTTTTATATTCATAAATTACCTATGTTTTTATTATTTATAATGATTTTTACTTTTATAAATTTAATATTACATTATAGTGTATATATATATTATTAATATAATAAATATTTTATTATTTTTATAACTATATGTATATATAAATAATATAAATTAAATAATTAATAAATAGTTAATTTTTTATAAATTATTTATTTTTAATAATTCTAATTATATATATTTAATATATAGTAATATTTTTACTTTATTAAAAGCAATATATAAATTTTATAAAATTATAATATTAATATTTATATATTAATAATAATACGTGAAAAATCTTCTATAATATCTTTTATATAATTTAAAAATTGTATTGCTTGTTTTCCATCAATTAATTGATGATCATATGATAAAGCTAAATACATCATAGGTAGTATTTTAATTTTATTACATATTACTACCGGTCTATTTTTAATATGATGCATACCTAAAATTGCTACTTGCGGATAATTAATAATAGGAGTTGACATTAATGAACCAAATACACCTCCATTAGTAATAGTAAATGTACCAGATTCTAAATCTTCTAATTTTATTTTACCAGTTTGACCTAAAATAGAAAAAGATTTTATTTTTTTTTCAATTTCAAACATAGATAAAAAGTTAGTATTTTTTAAAATAGGAGTTATTAACCCTCTAGAAGTTGATACTGCAATATTTATATCATAATAATTATGATAGATAATATCAGTTCCATCAATTGATGCATTTATTTCTGGAAACTGTTTTAATGCTTGAGTAACTGCTTTGACATAAAAAGACATATAACCTAATTTAGATTCATATTTTTTTTCAAAAATATCTTTATATTTATTTCTTAATGAAATAATAGGTTTCATATTCACTTCATTAAAAGTAGTTAACATTGCTGTTTTTTGTTTTGTTAATAATAATCTTTCAGAAATTTTTTTTCTTAATGGATTCATAGAAATTCTAGTATAACTACGTTCATCGACATTTTTTTTATTAAATAATTTTTTTTGATCTATTTTTTTTTTAGATATTTTTTTATTTTTTTTGTTTATTTTCTCAATGATAAAATTTTTTTTAGTAATTTTTCCATTTATTTTAATACCTTTGATTTTCTTTTTATCTATTTCATTATATGAAATTAATCTACGCATTGTAGGTGTAAAAAAAAATTGAGAATTATTATTTTTTTTAAATTCGTTGTTTATATTAGATATATTTTTTTCTAAATTAGTTGATTGAATATATCCAAGTATTGATTTTGATTTAATTATTTGTCCAACTAATGACATTTGTGATTTTAAAATACCATTTATAGGAGATGAAATCTCTAAGATAATTTTATCTGTTTCAATTTCAGCAATCAGTTCATCTTCTTTAATATAATCTCCTATTTTTTTATGCCATTTTAACATAACTGCATTATTAACTGATTCAGGTAAATCTGGAGCTAAAATTTCGATATTTTTTTTCATAGATTTCACTTATTATTTTTTTATTTACATAGAAAATGCTGATTTTATAATTTTTATTTGTTGTATTTGGTGATTAAGGAAATTTCCTTCAGCAGTAGAAGATAATTTTGGACGACCAGAATATTTTAATTCTATATTCTTATAATGTATTAAAATATATTTTTTAAAATAAAAATAAATATATGTCCAACTACCTTGATTCATAGGTTCTTCTTGACACCATATAAAATATTTAATATTAATAAATTGACTTATAATATTATTTATTTTTAAAAAAGGAAAAGGATATAGTTGTTCAATACGTATTATTATCGAATCAATAATTTTATTTTTTTTATAAAAATCTAATAATTCATAATAAATTTTTCCTGAACAAAAAATAACACGATATATTAAATTTTTTTCTTTATTTGGTTTAGTTATTAATATTTTATGGAATTTTTCAATTAATAATTTTTTAATAGAAATAAATGTTAGTGGATTTCTTAATAATGATTTAGGAGTAAAAATAATTAAAGGTTTTTTAGATAAACTTTTTCCTTTTTTTAATAATACATGGTATATTTGAGATACTGTTGTTGGTATATATATTTTTATATTATTTTGAGCACATAATTGTAAATATCGTTCTAATCTTCCTGAAGAATGTTCCGGTCCCTGTCCTTCATAACCGTGTGGTAATAAAATTACTAATGGTGAAGAATAACCCCATTTTTGTAAACTTGAAACTATAAATTGATCAATAACAATTTGAGCTCCATTTGAAAAATCACCAAATTGTGCTTCCCATATATTTAGTAATTTACTAGATACCATAGAATAACCGTGTTCAAATGCTAAAACAGATTCTTCTGATAAAACTGAATCCCAAACATAAAATAATCCATTTAAATGATTTAAATTTTTCAAAGGAGTATATATAATATTATTTTTTTGACAAACTATAGAAATATGTCTGTGACAAAAAGTTCCTCTACTAACATCTTCTCCTGTTAATCGACAGGTAATACCATAATACATTAAAACGGCATACACTAAATTTTCTGCCATACCCCAATCCAATGGAATTTTATTATTTATCATTTGATTTCTATTATAGAAAATTTTTTTTACTTGGGGATGCATAATAAAATTATTTGGTAATTTAAATAAATATTTGACTATTTTTTTTATTTTTTTATAATCAATTATTTTAAAATTTAAATTTTTTAATGAAGTATTTTTTTTATTTAATAATATTTTATTTTTTGAATTTTTATTAGTATTTTTTAAAATATTAGATAATTTATTCATATAATTTTTATATAATTTTTTATATGAAATGTTTATATTATTTATTTTATTAATTATTTTATTAAAATATAAATAACATATACGTTTATGTTGATTAATTATATTATACATTTTTGGTTGTGTGATATACGGATCATCTACTTCATTGTGACCTAATCGTCTATAACAAATTAATTCAATAAAAACATCTTTTTTAAATAAATATCGAAATTTTAAAGCTAATTTAAGAACAAAAATTACTAGTTCTGGTTGATCAGCATTAACATGAAATATAGGAGAATTAATCATTTTAGCAATATCTGTACAGTATGTACTAGTTCTAAGATATTTTGAATTAGATGTAGTAAAAGCAATTTGATTATTTATAATAATATGTATACTTCCAAAAACATTATATGCTGGAACTTGAGACATATTTAATGTTTCTTGTATAACTCCTTGACCAATAAATGCAGCATCACCGTGTATAATTATTGGTAAAGGATTATCTTTATTTTTTGTTTTATCTATAAAAAATTTACAACAACCAATAACAACAGGAGTAATAATTTCTAAGTGAGATGGATTATCTAATAAATTAATTTCAATTTCTTTTTCTTTAAATTTAATTATTTTCTTAAATCCTAAATGATATTTTACATCACCTGTTCCGTTATGATTATTAAATGTTTTAGAATGATTTTGAAACATATTTAAAACGTTATGTTTTAAAACATTTTGCATAACATTTAATCTTCCTCGATGCGCCATACCCAAAAATATTTTCTTAGTTTTTTTTTTTATACAAAATGTTATGATTTCTTTTAAAAGGGGAATTAAAACATCACATCCTTCTAATGAAAATCTTTTACTTCCGGGAAATTTAGTATGAAGAAATTTTTCAAAAGTAGTAGATTTAATTAAATCTTTTAATATATTTTTTCTATCTATATCAGATATAGAATTTGTAAAATCATTATTTTCAATATATTTTTGTAACCATTTTTTTTCATACATATTATTAATATGCATATACTCAAATCCAATATAATTGGAATATTTTTTTTTAAAAAATAAATATATTTCTTTAAAAGAATTAATATTTTTTTTAAAAAACAAAAAATCAAAATGTATTAAGGAATTTAATTCTTCTTTTTTTATTTTATAAAATGAATATGATAATTCAGGAATGTTATTTTTTGTTTTACTTAAAATTAATGGATTTAATTGTGATATATAATGTCCAAAATTTCTATAAGCATTTATTAAATTTAATAATTTTTCTTTTGAAATTATAGAATTATTATTATATTTTAAATTACTTGAATTATATTTAATATTTTTTTTTTTTAGATCATAAAATCTTGTATTTTTATATTTAAAATTTTTTTGATCTAATAATTGATTAAATATATTTCTCCAAGAGCTATTTAACTTTTCAGAATTGGATAAAAACTTTTTATAAATATTTTCTAAAAATGATTGATTATCTGAATATAACCATCCGTTATTATTAAAGAGGGGTATTTTTTTTTTATTTTTCATATTTATTTTATTTAAATTTTTAAAAAATTAATAAATTAAAATATTAATTAATATTTAATTTTATTAAATAGGGTTATAAACATCAATAAATTTAATATTCAAATCTTTATCTTTTTTAGATAACCATTTACCTAATAAATAAATTCCTGATTTTTCTGTAGCATGGTGTCCTAATGAAAAAAAATGTATATTATTTTCTTCTGCTATATGTATTGTTTCTTCTGATACTTCTCCAGTTAAATAAGCATCAATATTTGAAGATATAGCTTGATTAAAAAAATTTTGTCCTTTTCCTGTACACCATGCTATATTATGAATATATTTTGGACCAGTTTTTCCATAATGAAATGGTTTTCTGTTTAGTTTTTTTGTAATTACCTTTTTTAATGATTCTACAGTATGTTTTTTTTTAAATTTTCCAATTGGAACATATGGAGAAATATAATCATAAATAGAAATATTCAATATTTTTCCTAATTGAGTATTATTACCTATTTTAGGATGAAGATCTAAAGGTAAATGCCAACTATATAAATTAATATTATTAGATAATAATATTTTTAATCGATTTTTATACATTCCTAAAATTTTTTTTTCTTGGTTTTTCCAAAAATAACCATGATGTACAATAACTGCATCCGCATGATATTTTACAGCCATATTTAAAAGATTTTTACAGGCAGTCACTCCAGTTACTATACGTTTAATCTCAGATGCTCCTTCTACTTGCAAGCCATTAGGTGAATAATCATTTTTATATTTATCATTATTTAATTTTTTATTAACTATTTTTTCAAGAAAGAAATTATTCATATTAAAATACTCTATATTTTTTTTATGTGTTTATATTTTTATAAAATATTTTTACTGTTTTAGTAAATTAATTTTTTTAATAAAATAAATATTTTAACCTATAAATTTTAAATTTATTGTTTTCTTATTTTAATAAATTAAATTAATTGATTATATATTTTATATAAAAAACTTTATATTTTTATTGTACAATAAAAATTTTTCGTATTTACTAAAATTATCTTACAATATATATTTTGTATTTTTTATATTTAAATTAAAATTTAATATAAAATTAAATTTATATAATTTTTTAATTTTATTAAATTGTTAATATATAATATTTAAATAAAATTTAATTTTTACTTTTTATTAAAAATAAATAACTATTCTATTATTTGAAAGAATATTTTTATTAAATAATTTTTAATTATTAATAAAATATTAAATAAATTTAAATAAAATATTTTTAAAAATTTATTATATTATAATATATAAAATATATAAACAAAATATTTTTCATTTTTTTTTATTTTTGTAAAAAAAATTCTATTTATAAAAAATAGTAATTTTTTTATAAAAAAAGATTTTTAACTATTTTTAAAAGTATTAAATTAATATTTTTAAATTATTAAAATTATTTATTTTTATAAATAAATATTTACTTATTAAAAGGTTAACTAATGAAAAAAATAGGAATTTTTTATGGAAGTGATACAGGAAATACTGAAAAAATTTCTTATATTATATATAAAAAAATAGGAATAGATAAATCTGATATATTTGATATTTCTAATACTTCATTAAAAAAAATAGAAAATTTTAATATTTTATTTTTTGGTATATCTACATGGTATTATGGTGAACTACAATGTGATTGGGAAGATTCTTTAAATATGTTAAATAAGATAAATTTAAATAATAAAATTATTGCATTATTTGGATGTGGTGATCAAGAAGATTATTCAGAATATTTTTGTGATTCAATTGGAATTATGTTCAATATTTTAAAAAAAAAAAATGTACACTTTGTTGGTGAGTGGCCAATTATAAATTATAATTTTGAATCTTCAAAAGCAAGAAAAAATAAAACACATTTTTTTGGTTTAACAATTGATGAGGATAATCAACCTCAATTAACTAAACAGCGTGTTAATAAATGGTTAAAATTAGTGTTTACAGAAATAAATAATTTATATAAAAAATTATAAAATATTTAATTTAAAACTAAAAATAATTCAATTTATTAAATTATAAAATTATTATATTAAATATTTTTTTAATATATTTTTAATATTTATTAAAAATGTCTCTTGACAGTATCAAAATGTATTCTTTTGAATACTGTCAAAAAAAAATTATTTAATAGTTTTAAATTTATAAAATAAATATGAATTTATCATGATGAAATCCACTCCGCTAAGTCTAGAACTTTATTAGAATAACCTACTTCATTATCATACCATGATATTAACTTAAAAAAATTATTATTTAGTGATAAACCAGCTTTTTCATCAAATATTGATGTTAAATGTGATCCGTTGAAATCGCTAGATACTACTTCTTCATTTGTATAACCGATAATATCTTTCATGTATGTTTCAGAAGCAAGTTTAATAATAGAACATATATCTCTGTATTTTACTTTTTTATTAACTCTTACGGTGAAATCTACTACAGATACATTAGCAACTGGCACTCTAAATGCAATTCCAGTAATTTTATTATTTAATTCAGGAAGTATTTTACCAACTGCTTTTGCTGCTCCAGTAGAAGCTGGTATGATATTTTGTAATGCACTTCTTCCACCTCTCCAATCTTTTAATGATACTCCATCTACAGTTTTTTGAGTTGCTGTTGTAGCATGTACAGTAGTCATTAATCCTTCAATAATTTCAAATTCATCATTTATAATTTTTGCTAGGGGCGCTAAACAATTTGTTGTACAAGATGCATTTGAAACAATTTTTTGTCCATTGTATTTACTAAAATTAACTCCTTTTACAAACATAGGTGTATCGTCTTTTGAAGGTCCTGTTAATACAACTTTCTTTGCTCCAGAAATTATATGTTTAAAAGCAGATTCGGTTGTTAAAAATATACCAGTTGATTCAATAACAACATCAATATTTAGAGATTTCCAATCAATGTTTTCAGGTTTTTTTTCTGAAAAGATATGAATTTTTTTATCATTTATAATTAATAAATTATCTTTTTCTTTAATAGAACCTTTAAATAAACCATGAGTTGAATCAAATTTCAACATATATGCTATATATTTTGCATCTGATAAGTCATTTATTGCAACAACTTCTATATTTGGTTTACTTTGCGCAATTCTAAAAATCATTCGACCAATACGACCAAAACCATTTATAGCAATTTTAATTTTCATATAAATTATTACCAAATAATTTTAAAGTTTATTTTTAATATAATTATTAAAGTTTTAATATTATATAAAAATATATCAAATAAATATATTATTAAGAATATTTTTATATAAATAAAAATTATTTCTTTTATTAACAGTAATTTTAATAATATAATAAAAATTAATTTGATTATAAAGAATTCAATTTTTTTATGAGAATATCTTGAATTTATTAAAAATAAATAAAATATAATTTTAAATTTAATATTATTTTTTATATTTATAAAATAAAATTTTAATAAAAAATATATTTATTAAATAAATAAATATAAAAATATTAAAATTATTAATATTTTTTATAAAACAATTTTATTTAAATAAAAATTTAATAATATATAAAGGTTAAAATATATAATAGAATTATATAAAATACAGTATTTTATGTAAATAAGAATTTATATATAATATATATAATTTATTTAACTTTTTTATAAATAAAATTATAAAAAAATTTATTATCTCACGTAAAAAATAGTATTATTTATTTAAATATAAATACTTTTAATAAAATTTATTTTATAAACATGCATTTATACAATATGTAATAACAATCATGTTATTACTTTTTATTTAAAAAATAACGGAATGTATTTCTTTAATGAAAAAAAAAATAGAAAAAAAAATAGAAAAAAATAATTTTTCTAAATTAATTTTAAAAAAAAAAATATTTCAAAAAAATCAATTAGTTATACATATAAAATATGGTATTGGAAAATATATTGGTTTATCTACTTTAAATAATAAAGGTATTATAACAGAATATTTTGTAATAATGTACGCTAATCAAGTTAAATTATATGTACCTGTAACATCTTTGAATTTAATTACTTCATATATTCATCCAAATATTTTAGATGTTTCTCTGAATACTTTAGGTAATAAAAAATGGTTAACAGAATGTAAAAAAATAAAAAAAAAGATTTATGATACAGCAGTTCAATTAATCAATACAAAATCTCATAGATCTTTAAAAAAAGGATTTTCTTTTAAAAAAAATTCTTTTAAATATAAAAATTTTTGTGATCAATGTTTATATGCAATAACTGATGATCAAAAAAAATCTGTTAAAGAAATTATCCATGATATGAAAAAACCAACTCCAATGGATCGGCTATTATGCGGAGATGTAGGTTTTGGTAAAACAGAAGTAGCTATGAGAGCAGCTTTTATAGCTTTAGATAATAATAAACAAGTTGCTTTATTAGTTCCTACTACACTATTAGCACAACAACATTATGATACTTTTAAAAATAGATTTTCTGAATATAAATATAAAATTGATACATATTCTCGTTTTACATCAAGTAAAAAAGAAAAATTAATAAAAAAAAAAATAAAACAAGGATTAATAAATATTTTAATTGGTACTCATAAAATTTTATCAAAATATTTAATTTGGAAAAATTTAGGATTACTTATTATTGATGAAGAACATCGTTTTGGTGTACATCATAAAGAAAAAATAAAAGAACTGTATATTAATATAGATGTATTAACTTTAACTGCAACTCCTATTCCCAGAACACTCAATATGTCTTGTTTAGGTATTAGGGACATGTCTATTATATCTACACCTCCAAAAAAACGTTTAAAAATAAAGACTTATGTAAATTATTTTAATCCTCAAACTATTAGAAAAGTTATTTTAAAAGAATTAAATCGAGGGGGACAAGTATATTACATATATAATATGATTAAGAATATAGAAGAAAAAAAACAATATTTATCTAGTTTAATACCAGAAGCAAAAATCCAGATTAGTCATGGAAAAATTCATAGTAATGATTTATACAAAATTATGTATGATTTTTTAAATAAAAAATTTGATATATTATTATGTACTACTATTATAGATACTGGTATTAATATTAGTAATGTAAATACTATGATTATAGAACATGCTGATAAGTTTGGATTATCACAATTACACCAGTTACGTGGTCGTATCGGTAGATCTGAAAAGCAAGCATATGCATTTTTTTTTATATCAAATAAAACAAAAATTAATAAAAAGGCAGAAAAAAGATTAAATCTTATAGAATCTTTTACAACTTTAGGATCTGGTTTTACATTATCTACGTATGATTCAGAAATTAGAGGAGTTGGTGAATTATTAGGAGAAAATCAAAGTGGTCATATAAATACTATCGGAATTAAATTATATAAAAAATTTTTAAATCAAGCTATTCATTTAATTCTAAAAAATAAAAATAAAACTCCATTTAAAGAATTAAGTTCTCAATATACTTCTGTAGATTTAAAATTAAATGTATCCGCAATTTTACCTGAAAATTATATTAATAATATTAATACTAGGTTAATGTATTATAAAAAACTTTCATGTATAAAAAAAAATAAAGAATTGAAAAAAATAAAAAATGAAATAAATAACTTATTTGGTAAATTACCAAGATATGTAAAAAATTTATTTTTATTAACAAAAATTAAAATTCTTTCTGAAAGAATTGGAATTAAAAAAATTCAATTTCATATTAAAAAAATATGTATAGTATTTTGTAAAAAAAATATTTTAAATACTAATTGGTTATATAGAGAAATTATAAAAAAACCTAAAAGATGGAAAATATTAAAAAATAAACTATATTTTTATAAATTATTTATAAATGATAAAGATTTATTAATTTGGATTAAAAATTTTTTACAGTTAATTATAGAAAAAAGAGATTAGTTATAAAAAAAATTATTTTTTTATAAAACGAAAATACATATTTAAATGGTGTTTTATTAATAAAAATGAAATAGTTATATTTATTAACTATAATTTTATTATTTTTATTTAAATGATTAAAATATTTTTAAATATAAATTTTTAATTAAAAAATATTTAACTGGAAAAAATATGAGAAAAAATATTTTTATATCATGTTCTATTAATAAACATATTGAATACTGGATATTAAAGAAAAATAATATTTTATCTAAAATAAAAATTATTTCTTCAGATGGTATACCGCAACCATTAAAATATAATAAAAAAAATAAATTATTATATGTAGGTGAAAAAGAAAATAATAAAATTATTACATATAAAATATATTCTAACAATAAAATTAATAAAATTCATGAAGTTTCTATATGTAATACACCTAATTATATTTCATTTAATCAAAATAAAAATATATTATTTTGTGCTTCATATCACGGTAATGAATTTTATGTATTTTTAATTAATCAATTCGGATATATTAAAAAAAATATTTATATTTTTAAAAAAATTTATGGTTGTCATTTTATTAAAATGCATTATAGATATAATTTAATATTTGTAACATCTTTAAAAGCAAATAAAATTTATATTTATACAATTATTTATAATAAAAAAAATAAAATTAATTTGATTTTAAAAAATATTATTTTAACTAAAAAAAACAGCGGTCCTAGACATATTACTTTTCATCCTTTAAATGATTATATGTATTCTGTTAATGAATTTAATGGAACTATTGATGTTTGGATAATTTATAATACAATATTTAAATTAAAATTGATTCAGTCGATCTCATTAATATTAAAACCTTATATAAGTATACCCTGGGCTTCAGATATTCATATTCATCCTAATGGAAAATATTTATATGCATGTGATCGTTCAAATAGTATTATTTCTTTATTTAATATTAATTGTAATACAGGTACTTTATTATACATTCATACTTACCAAACTGAATTGCAACCTCGTTCATTTAATATTAGTAAAGATGGAAGAATATTAATTGTAGTTGGAGAGATTTCTAATAATATGAGAATTTATAATATTAATTTAGATACAGGTTATCTGATTTACAGTAAAATACAATCAATAGGTAAAAATCCTTTATGGATAATAATTGAATAATTATTAATAATTATAATAAAAGTTTATTAAAAAAAAATATTATTTAATTATTTAAAACAATAAAATATATATTATATTTTTATAAATAAAATTTACATAATAAAATTATGTTACATGTTATATGTAACATAAAATATTTTTATTAAATTATTTATTTTTAAAACTAATATAAATATATTTTATATGGTGTATATTGGATTATTTTTACATATTATTTTTATTTTTTTTCGTATTTTTCTTATTTGGTTTAAATTTTCTGGATTATCTAAAATATCACATATCCAGTGAGTTATACGAATAACATCATTTATCTTAATATTACGCTTAACTATTGCTGGAGTTCCAATACGAATACCAGATGTAATAAATGGTGTTTGTGTATCATTTGGAATAGAATTTTTATTAACAATAATTCCCGCACGAGCAAGTAAATTACTTGCTTCTCTTCCTGTTATTTTTTTATTAGATAAATCAATTAATAATAAATGATTTTCCGTTTTTCTAGATATAACTAAAAAATTTTTTTTTAAAAATATTTTCACCATTATTTTAGCATAATTTAAAATATTTTTTTGTAATTTTGTAAATTTTGAACTTAAAGCTTCTTTAAATGCAATTGCTTTTGCTGCAATAACATGCATTAAAGGACCTCCTTGAGTACCAGGAAATACTGAGGAATTTAATTTTGAATATAATTCTTTATTTCCACAGTTTGATAAAATTAATCCACCTCTAGGACCTCCTAAAGTTTTATGTGTAGTAGTACTGATTACATGAGCATATTTAATTGGATTAGGATATAAACCAGAAATAATTAAACCAACAATATGTGAAATATCTACAAAAAAATAAGCATTTACTTTATCTGCAATTTTTCTCATATATTTCCAGTCACATATACCTGAATATGCTGAGAATCCACCAATAATAATTTTAGGATGATGTAAAAAAGATAAATATTTAAATTGTTTATAATCTATTTCACCAAATCTATCAACCCCGTATGAATATGATTTGTATATTTTTCCTGAAAAATTTACAGAAGATCCGTGAGTTAAGTGTCCTCCATGATTTAAATTCATTCCTAAAATAACATCATTTGGTTTTAATAATGCTTGAAAAACAGCAAAATTAGCTTGAGAACCTGAATGAGGTTGTACATTAGCATATTCTACACAAAATAATTTTTTTGCTCTATTAATAGCAATACTTTCTATTTTATCAATAATATTACATCCATCATAAAAACGATTGCCAATATATCCTTCTGCGTATTTATTTGTCAAACAAGAACCCTGAGCTTCTAATATAGAATTACTAGCATAGTTTTCTGAAGCAATTAAATTAATACATAATTCTTGTCTATTTTTTTCATCATTAATTAAATTCCAAATTTTTGGATCAAATTTTTTCATTTTTTTATTTATCATATATGTAATCTACTTATTTTAAGTAATTAAATATTAAAAATATTTAAAATTTTTTTAAAAATATTTAATTAATAGATTATTTTATATATATTAATTAATATAATTAAATATGTTTTTTATTTAAGAAATATACATGGATTTTGAAAAATACGATTAATTGATATATTTTTTTTAGTTTTATTAAAAATATTTTTAATTAATACTTTATTTATATTTAAACTATTTGAATTTAAAATTAATAAAAATTTTGATTTTATTTGTTTAGATATACTAAAAAATTTTTTCTTTTTGAAAGTTTTTAAATAGGTATTAATTTTTAGTTGAGGCCAAATTAAACGTAATTTTTGAGATATGTATATTGCAAATACAGAATATATTGATTCTAAAAAAATAATATTAATATCAATAAAAATGTTGTTGCAAGGAATAGGGTTAAATAATTTTTTTAAAATTAATAATCTGTCTATTCCAAAAGCTAAACCAATTGCTGGATTATCTTTTCCTCCCAAATATTTTATTAAAGCATCATATCTTCCTCCAGCACAAACAGTATTTTGTGCGCCTAATAAGTCTGATTTCCATTCAAATACAGTATCATTATAATAATCCAATCCTCTAACTAACTGATTATTAACAATATAATCTACTTTTGATTGATTTAATAGATCACATAATTTTTTAAAACGATTATATGAATATAAATTTAGATAATTATTTAATAATGGAGCTGATTTTAATAATTTAATTGTATTATCATTTTTACTATCTAAAATTCGAATAGGATTTATATATAATAAATTTTTTTCATATTGATTTAATTTAAATTTATTTTTTTTAAAAAATTTTTTTAAATCTAATGAAAAATTTTTTCTGTCTTCTGTCCAACCTATTGAATTAATTTCTAGTTTTAGATATTTTAATAAATTTAATTTTTTCCAAATACTTATAGTTAACATAATTATTTCATAATCAGATATAATATTTTTTAAACCAAAATATTCTACTCCTAATTGATAAAATTGTCTAAAACGTCCTTTTTGAGGTCTTTCATAACGAAACATAGGACCGTAATACCATAATTTTTGAATTTTAGAATTGTAAAATATATTATTTTGTATACAAGCTCGAATACAACTAACGGTTCCTTCAGGTCTTAAAGAAATTTTTTTTTTTTTTTTATCATAAAAGTTATACATTTCTTTATTGATTATATCTGTTTGATTTCCAATGGCTTTTTCAAATAATTCTGTTTTTTCAACGACAGGAAATCGAATTTCAAAATATGCATAATTATATAAAATTTTTTTTATCTCTTCCTCAATTATACTAAGATAGTGAGTATCACAAGGAAGAATATCATGCATACCTCTAATTGATTGATGTCTAATTCCCATATAATATAAAATATCCTTTTATTGAAATTGTTAATTTTTTTATTTTTTTAGATTTTTTTAAAAAATATTTTATTTACTAATCAATTGTCCGCAAGCAGCATTAATGTCAGATCCTCTATTTTTTCTGATAGTAACAATAAAATTTTTATTTTTTAAATAATTAGAAAAGTTAATAATTCTATTATAAGTGCTACATTTATAAAGAGAGTTTTTAATAGGATTCCAAGGAATTAAATTAATTTTACATGGTATATCTTTTAATAAACAAACTAATTCTTTAGCATGATGTAAACTATCATTAATATTTAATAACATTACATATTCTATTGTAACTATACCACGATTTGCTGTAGATTTACTTAAATAATTTTTAACGGATAACAATAATAAATTAATATTATAAACTTTATTAATAGGCATAATCATATTACGTATATGATTATTAGGTGCATGTAAAGAAATTGCTAATGAAATATCTATTTTTCCAGCTATTTTATTTATCGCAGGAACAATACCAGAAGTTGATAGTGTTACTTTATTTTTGGAAAAATTAAAACCGTATTTGCTTAATATAATATTTATCGCTATTATAACATTTTTTAAATTTAATAATGGTTCCCCCATACCCATCATAACAATATTAGTTATTGTAGGTAAAATTAAATTTTTTAATTTATACTGATTTAATTTATTTATAACAAACCATATTTGACCAATAATTTCTGATACTTGTAAATTACGAGTATATCCTAATTGACCTGTAGCACAAAATCCACATTTTAATACACAACCAACTTGAGATGAAATACATAAAGTAGCACGTTTTTTTTCTGGAATATATATTGTTTCAATAAATTCAGTATTAAATAGAAAATTCCATTTGATTGTTCCGTCTAATGATTTTATTTTTTTAACATATTTTGGTAATACTATAATAGATGTAGAATTTAATTTATTTTTTAAAGTATTACTAAAATTACTCATTTTATTAAATTTTATGCAATATTTTTTATAAATCCATTCCATCATTTGTATTGCTCTAAATTTTTTTTCTCCCATTTTTAAAAAAAAATTTGTCATTTTTGTTAAATCAAAATCAAGTAAATTAATTTTTTTTTTTTGATTTTTTTTTAAAAAAATTTCTTGTAACATTGCTATTTTCCATTTTATTTTATTAAATATTTTTTTATTTTAAAATAAAAAATAAAGTTTTTAAATTTATTAAAAATAAGTATATAATAATTATTTATTTTTATAAAGAAATCAATTTCTATAAAAATTTATATTTATAGAAATGAATAGAATAATATTATAAAAGAGAATTATTATATGAACCCAATATTAAATATTGCAATTAGAGCTATTCGAATTGGTGGAAAAATTATTACTCAAAATTATGACTCAAAAGATATAACTTATAATTCTGAAAAAAAAAAAAATTTATATTATATAAAACAAATAAAAGAAAAAACTTTTTCTACTATATATTCTATTATATATCAATCGTATCCTAAACATGCTATTATCAACATACATTCTAAAAAAAAAATTATTTTGAATAATAATCAGTGGTTAATTAATCCTTTAAACGGAACAATGAATTTTATTAAAAAAATACCTCATTTTTGTTTATCAATACTTATTAAAGAAAAAAACCAATCTTATATATCAGTAATTTATGATCCTATTAAAAATGATCTATTCACAGCTATTAAAGGACAGGGCGCTCAGTTAAACGGTGTTAGAACAAGATGTTGTGAATATAATAGTAGTATACATAATAAAATTGCTGCACTTTACTTTAAAGAAATAAATACAAATAATATGTATTTATATATGATATTAACTCAATATCTTTTAAAAGAAAAAATATCTTTAAGAAAAACAGGGTGTTCTATTTTAGATTTAGCATATCTATCTTCTGGAAAAATTAATGTTTATATTGGATTTAATGAAAAATATTTACATATTATTTTTGGAGAATTACATATTAGAGAATCAGGAGCATTAATAACTGATTTTGTTGGTGGTCATGATTATATTACTAGTAAACTACTATTAGTTGGTCAAGCTAATATTTTAAGATATATCTTAAAAAAAACACGAACATTAAGTAATGAATATTTAAAAAAAATTAGCAAATAATTAGTATATTTATACTAAATAAATATATTTTTTAGTATATTTAAAAATTAAAAATATTATTTATAATATTTAATTATTTTAAATAAAAATAAATATATAAAAAATTATATAAAAATTTAAATAATTATTATAACAAAAAGTTTATTAAATATCTTTTTTTTATATATTTCATATATAGACATATTTTATATATTATAAATTTACTGAATTAAAAATTTTTTTTTTATTATTAGCATTTAATTCTAAAAAACATCCAGATTTCAGGTTTTTTGGTAATATTATTTCACCATAACGAGTACGAATTAATCGATTAACTTTTATACCAACAGATAACCATAGTAAACGTACTTCTTTATTTTTTCCTTGTAGTAATGATACTTTAAACCATTGATTTTTTTTTTTATAATTTAAATTAATAATTTCATCAAATCTTGAAATAGAATTACCTATTCTAACTCCTTTTTTTAAAATAAAAATTTTTTTTTTTGATACTTTACCAAAAATTCTAACTAGATATTCTCGTTTAATTTTATAACTAGGATGCATTAATCTATATGCTAATTCACCATAATTTGTAAATAATAATAGGCCTGATGTATTAATATCTAATCTTCCTACACTTATCCATTTAGAATAATATAATTTAGGTAATTTATTAAAAACGGTAATTCTTTTATATGGATCTTTATTAGTGCATATTTCTCCTATTGGTTTATTGTAAATAATAATTTTTATTATATCTTTTTTTAAAATAATTTTTTTATTATTTAACAAAATATATTGAATATCTTTTTTTATAAAACGTTCTCCCAATAATACAATTTTTCCATTTACTTTAATAAGTTTATTACATATTTTTTTTTCAATATTACGACGTGAACCTAATCCAGAATTAGATAATATTTTTTGAATTTTTTCTTTCATACCATTTTCCAAATATATATTTATAATATTAAATATATAATTAATTATTTAAAAAAAAGGAATTTATAAATATATATTTTTATTATACAGAATAATTTTTAATTATATAAATATTTTTTTTATAAAAAAAATGTTATTATGTATAAATATAATTCACGATATTTATATTTATTAAAATAAATAATTTTTTAATTATTAGATTAATAATTTTTTATAGATAAAATTATTGAAAATTTTATTAAAATAAAAATATATTATATTTTTGTAATTTAATGTTTTTTATATAGATTTCACTATTTTTATAAATTATCAATATGATAATAAAATTATTATTTATATTATTTAATAAAATATTAATTTTATAAAAAAAATAAAATAATAAATATTTTTGTAATATTAATATTTTTAAAAATACAAATTTTGTTAATATAAAAATTATTTTAAATAAATTTATCTTAAATATTTATTTGTATATATAAAATACATATTATATAGTATATTTTATATCTCAACTTTTATTAAAAATAATTTTTATATTATCCTATTATATTAAAATAATTTTATATAAAAATAAAATGAAAAAAATTCTAAAAAAAATATACAACGGAGTTTGCTTAAATAAACAAGAAAGTTTTATACTATTTAATCATATTTTAAATGAAAAACTTAATAGTATACAAATATCTGCTATACTTGCTATTATGGCATCTCGAACAGAAACATATGAAGAAATTATAGGTGCAAGAAAATCAGTTATACAACACATGAAATATTTTCCAACACCTAGTTATATGATATCTGATATAGTTGGTACTGGAGGAGATCAAAAAAATAGTTTTAATATATCTACTGTTAGTGCAATTGTTGCTGCATGTTATGGTATAAAAATTGTAAAAATGTGTAATATAAATTCATCTAGTAATTCTGGATCTGCAAATTTATTACAAAAATTAAAAATAAACTTAAAAATATCATCAAATAAATCTATGAAAAGTTTAGATAAATTTAATATTTGCTTTTTATTAGCTAATTTTTATTTAAAAAGTTTTAAAAAAATATCTAAAATTCGTAGTTTATTAAAAACAAAAACAATTTTTAATATTTTAGGACCCTTGTTAAATCCTTCTAAACCTCATTTTTCATTAATAGGTGTATATAAAAAAGACTTAATGTCTATATATGCAAAAATATTGTCTAATTTAAAATATAAAAAAGCTATTATTGTAAATAGCGGGGGAATAGATGAAGCTACATTATATGATGATACTTATATAGTAGAAGTAAATAATAACAAAATTATAAAATATATTCTTTCCCCAAAAGATTTTGGTTTAAAAGAATATTCTAAAAATTTTATTTTAGATAAAAATGAAGTAGAAAATTATATAGAAACTATAAAATTATTTAAAGGAAAAGGAGAACCTGTATATGTAAAAACAGTAGCAATTAATGTAGCATTATTAATGAAAGTATTAGGATATGATAATCTATCTCAGAATACATTAAATATTTTAAATTTTATTAATACAGGTAAAATTTATAATTTTGTTCTTCAATTATCTAAATTATTTAATTAAATTATATTATGAATAATAATCTTATTTCGAAAATATTAAAAAATACACATAACTGGATTAAATATAAAAAAAATAATTTTCCTTTGAATTCTTTTTATAATAAAATTGAAAAATCAAAAAATTGTTTTGAAAAAATATTAAAAAAAAATAATCCATCATTTATATTAGAATGCAAAAAAGCATCACCATTACATGGTATTATTAAACAAGATTTTAATATTTCAAAAATAGTAAAAATATATAATAAATATGCTGATATTATTTCAATAATAACAGAAGAAAAATTTTTTCATGGTAATTTTAAATATTTATTAAAAGCTCGTAATAAAACAAAAAAACCATTATTATGTAAAGATTTTTTTATTGATCCATATCAAATATATTACGCGCGTTATCATAAAGCAGATGCAATTTTATTAATGTTATCTATTTTAGATGATTCAAATTATATTAAATTATCAAATATTGCAAAAAGTATGAATTTAGGTGTTTTAACAGAAATACATACATTTGATGAACTAAAACGTGCTCTATTATTAAATGCTTCAATTATTGGAATAAATAATAGAAATTTAAAAACTTTATCTGTTAATAAGAATAATACAAGAATATTAGCACCATTAATTCCTAAAAATAAAATTATTATTTGTGAATCAGGTATTAATAGTTATAAAGATATTCGTTCTTTATGTAATAAAGTAAATGGTTTTTTAATAGGAACACATTTAATGCGTTCTAAAAATTTAGAATTTTCTACCCGAAAATTAATTTATGGTGATAATAAAATTTGTGGTTTAACAAAAAATAAAGACGCTCAATTAGCGGGACAATCTGGTTGTGTATACGGAGGATTAATTTTTATTCCTCAATCTCCTAGATATATTCATGATCAAAAATGTAAAAAGATTATTAAAAATTCTTTATTAAGATATGTTGGTGTTTTTTCTAATGAGCAGCATAAAGATATTCTTATAAAAGTTAATAAATTTAATTTATATGCAGTTCAATTACATGGAGAAGAAAATCAGGAATTTATTAAAAAGTTGAAAAAATTATTACCTAATCATGTACGTATTTGGAAATCTATTTCAATGAATAAATATACTGTAATAAATAACATTATTAATGTTAATCGTTATTTATTAGATAATAGAAAAGGAGGATCAGGAAAATCATTTGATTGGACTTTAATTAAAAAATTTAATGTATCTAATATGATGCTAGCAGGTGGATTAAATTTAAAAAATAGTTTTTTAGCATCTACGTTAGGTTTTTGTGGATTAGATTTTAATTCTGGATTGGAAATATCACCAGGAATTAAAGATCCTAATAAAATTAAATCAGTATTTAAAATACTGAGATATTATCCCAAAAAATAAAACTTTATTTAACTAAATAATTAAAAATATGACTATATTAAATCCTTATTTTGGAAAATTCGGTGGAATGTATGTTCCTCAAATTTTAATTCCAGCGCTAAACGAATTAGAAAAAGTATTTGTTGAATCAAAAAAAGATAAAAAATTTAAAAAAAAATTAAATCATTTATTAAAATCTTATGCGGGAAGACCTACTCCATTAACTTTATGTAAAAATATTACAAAAAATACAAATACTAAGATTTATTTAAAAAGAGAAGATTTATTACATGGAGGAGCTCATAAAACAAATCAAGTATTAGGACAAGCATTATTAGTTAAAAAGATGAAAAAAAAAAGAGTTATTGCAGAAACTGGAGCCGGTCAACATGGAGTTGCTTCTGCTATAGCTTGTTCTTTATTAAATTTAAAATGTCGAATATATATGGGGGAAAAGGATATTCAGAGACAATCACAAAATGTATTAAGAATGAAATTATTAGGCGCTGAAGTTATATCAGTATCATCAGGATCAGCAACTCTTAAAGATGCTTGTAATGCTGCTATGAGGGATTGGTCGAATAGTTATTCGAATTCTCATTATATGATTGGTACATCAGCTGGACCTCATCCATACCCTACTATTGTTAAAGAATACCAAAAAATTATTGGACAAGAAACAAAAAAATATTTTCTATTAAAAAAGAAAAATTTACCTAATTTTATTATTGCCTGTGTAGGAGGAGGTTCTAACGCTATTGGTATATTTTCTTCATTTATTAATGATAAAAGTGTAAAATTAATTGGAGTAGAACCCGCTGGTTTAGGTTTAGATACTGGTAAACATGGTTCTCCTATATATTCTGGAAAATTAGGAATTTATTTTGGAATGAAATCATATCTTATGCAAAATAATGATGGACAAATTAAAAAATCTTGGTCAATTTCAGCTGGTTTAGATTTTCCTTCTGTGGGACCTGAACATGCTTGGTTAAATTATACAAAAAGAGTTCAATATAAATCTATTACTGATAAAGAGGCAGTTGATGCTTTTTTAAAATTATCCAAATTGGAAGGAATTATTCCTGCTTTAGAATCATCACATGCTATTGCATATGCATTAAAATTAATGAATAACGATCCTAATAAAAAACAAACAATTGTTGTTAATTTGTCTGGTCGAGGTGATAAAGATCTTGATACTATTAATAATAAAATAAATAAATATGAGTAAAAAATGAAATCAAGATATAAATCTTTATTTAAAAATTTATCTTATAAAAAAGAATGTTGTTTTATTCCATTTATAGTATTAGGGGATCCTTCAATAAATATTTCTTTAGAAATTATTGATATTTTAATTAATAACGGAGCTGATGCATTAGAATTAGGAATTCCATTTTCAGATCCTATAGCTGATGGAATAATCATACAAAATTCACATATAAGAGCATTAAATAACAACATAACAGTTGAAAAATGTTTTGATATTATATATCAGATCAGAAAAAAATATTCTAATATCCCAATTGGATTATTAACGTATGCTAATATTGTTTTTTATAAAAAGTTACCAGTTTTTTATTCATTATGTCACTTCAATAAAATTGATTCTGTTTTAATTGCTGATCTTCCAATAGAGGAATCATATATATTTCGAAAAATAGCAAATGAAAATAATATATCATCAGTATTTATTTGCCCTTCTGATGCAAAAAAAAAATTTCTTAAAAAAATTACCACTTTAAGTAAAAGTTATATATATCTTTTATCCAGACCTGGTATTACTGGAATACAAAAAGAACATTCACAAAAATCATTAATAAATATAATAAAAAAATTAAAAAAATATAAATCTTCCCCAATTATACAAGGATTTGGAATTTATAAAGTTAGTCAAGTTAAAAATATTATAAAAAGTGGTGTACAAGGTATTATATGTGGTTCGTGTATTGTTAAAATAATAGAAAATAATTTGTCTAATAAAAAAAAAATGTTTGCACAAATAGCTAAAATAGTACAAAAATTTAAAACAGAAACAAAATATTAAATTTTAAAAAAAATAAAATGCTAAAATGTTTAGTATAAATAGTCTTATTATAATTAATACTTAAGAATATTATTTTTTAATATGTACATACATTGTTTATTTTTTACAGGAGGATATATGTTATTGAATATATATATTATAACGTATGATGCATATCAATTCTTTTATAAAAATATAATAAATATATTCGTATATTCTATTATAAGTTCATTAATAAATATTATTTTACAAAATATTTTTAGTATTAAAATGATTGAATTATCTATTTTATATAAAAGTTATTTTTTTAAGAAGGAATCTTTATTACATATAATTAATAATATGAGTATTAATCAAAAAAAAATTATTTTTTATATAAAATTTATAAAAATACTTTGTTTAACTATTAGTAATTTTTTTTTATTTATTTCTATTTTATATTTAATACATTTTATTTCATCTTCAATTTTAAAAAATATTTATTATACAATAATAAGGATATTTCAATCTTTTTTTTTATGTATACCTCTTTTATATTTACAGTTTTTATTAATAGAAACAAAATTTAATATTTCTATAGTACCTAGAGTATTGTTATCTCTTTTATCTTTTTTATCTCTTATTATATTTTTAATAGAAAAAAAAAATATTTTTTATTCATTAAGATATAGTATTAAAATACTTTTTTATGATATATATATCATTATACCAATTATTTTATTAAATCTAATATTTAAAAAGTTAACTCTAATATTTTTTAAATTATTTTTTATTTTTCCAATGTATGTAAATATTTTTTTATTAAATTTTTTTATAAATATATATTTTTCTTATATAACAATATATTTATTTAGATTTTATATTTGTTCTAAAGTTAGAAATATTATTAATTAATTATTTTTTAATATTTTAATAATTATCAATATACTTTATATAAAAAAATAATTATTATTAATTTTTTAAAATATAATATTTTAAAAAATTTTAAAAAATATTAAATAAATTAATTTTAAATATATATTTAATTAAATTTAAAAATTTATATAATTAAAAAAATATAATTTTTATAAAAATTTTTTTAAAAAAAATTTCTAAATCTTATTTAGTGAATAAAATGTTAAAAAATAAAAATGTTAATATTGTCTGTGATAAAAATTTGATGTTAAAAACAATTGCTATGCCTTCTCATAAAAATGTTAATGGAAACATTTTTGGAGGATGGATTATGTCTCAAATGGATATAGGAGGTGGTATTTTAGCTAAAGAAATTTCTCGAGGAAAGGTTTCTACTGTATATATAAAATATATAAATTTTTTAAAACCAATATTAGCTGGAGATATAGTAAATTGTTATGCTAACTGTATCAAAATAGGTAATACTTCTATAACTATTAGAACAGAGATTTGGGTTAAAAGAATAAATCCTTTTTCTTATAATGTTTTGTATTGTACAAATTCTGCTATATTTGTTTATGTTGCTGTAAATGAATATGGTGAATCTAGAGTATTACCAATAATTAATAATTTATAAAATTAAATATAATTAAAAATTATATCTGTACATTACAAATTAAATTAAGTTAAAAAGAATAATCACTTTTTATAAAGTTATTTATAAAGTTTAAAAAAATAAAAAATAGATATCATCTAATGTAGAAAATAGTTTAATAAACTAATTATTAAAAATATTTTTTTATAATTAATTTTATATACGATTTAACTCATGCTATATATTTATTTAAACTTTTATTAAATAATTAATAATTTTTATTTATAAATAAATTTTTAAAAAATATTTTATTTTTATAATAATTTTTATTATTATTTAATTTTTTAAAAATATAATATAATTAATAGGGTTCATTAATAATATGAATAAAATTTTAAAATTTATAATGCAAATATTTACATGTATAAATAAGATATTAAACATAATAAAAGAAATATTTTCACACACAATATTATTACTAATGATTGGTTTTATATTTTGGATAGCTTTTAATTTTAAAAAAAATACTTATACTCCAATACCAGAGGAAATAAAACCAAAACTATTAGTAATAAGTTTAAACAATCGAATAGAAGAAACAACAGGATTTGAGTCTTTAACAGAAAAAACTAATTATTCTTTTTGGAATCAAAAAATACAAAAAGAAAGAGTTACTTCTGTTTTTGAAATTGCTGAAAAAATTAACCAAGCTAAAAATGATCCTAATATTATTGGATTAATGTTAAGAATAGAAAATGATTTTTCTGCAAATCAGGTTGTTTTAAAATATATGGGAAAAAAAATAAATGAATTTAAGGAATCTAAAAAACCTGTTGTTACTATAGGTAATAGTTTTTCACAAAGTGCATATTATTTAGCAAGTTTTTCAAACAAAATTTTTTTATCAAAAAATGGAAATATTCAGATAAATGGAATTACTACTAGTAAATTATATTTAAAAAAATTTTTAGATTTGAACAATATTAATATGCATATTTTTAGAATAGGAAAATATAAATCAGCCGTTGAACCTTTTTTGAGAAATTCTCCATCAAAAGAAAGTAAAAAAATAGATCAAAGGTTAATAAGGTATAAATGGAAAGAATTTTTACAAGATATAGCTTATAATAGAAAAATTTTAATTAATCAAATATATCCTAATCCTGATTATATAATTAAATATTTAAAAAATAATAAAAATAATTATGCGAAATATGCACTAAAAAACAATTTGGTAGACCATCTTGTAGATGGTAATAGTATTAATAAATATTTACTTGATATCTTTTATAAGAAAGAAAAAAATCCTTCTTATGAAGCAATTGAAATTAACGATTATAAAATTAATAAAAACAATATATCTCCAAATTATAATAAAATTGCAATTATATTAGCTAACGGAGTTATTGAAAATAATTCTAATTCATCTTCATCTATGAATGTTAAAAGTATTATAGACCAAATAAATATAGCGGAACATGATAATAATATTAAAGCAGTTGTATTGAGAATTAATAGCCCGGGGGGTAATATTGAAGTTTCAGAAATAATAAGAAAAAAATTAATTGAATTACATAAACATAAAAAACCACTAGTAATTTCTATGGGAGAAACCAGTGCTTCAGGAGGTTATTGGATTGCTACAGCTGGTAATTATATCTTTGCACATAAAACAACAATAACTGGATCTATAGGTATTTTTTCTATTGTACCTACTTTAGAAAAAGTATTATCATCTATAGGTATAACAAATCAAATAATTAGTACTAAACATAATAGTAGTTATAACATATTTAATGATCTTTCTAGTCAAAATAAGAAAAAAATCAATCTAGAAATTTCCCGTGGATATGAAAAATTTATTAAAATTGTAGCTCAATCAAGAAATAAAACAATAAAAGAGATTCATGAAATAGCACAAGGACGCGTTTGGTTAGGAAAAGATGCAAAAAAAATAGGATTAATAGATCAAATTGGTGATATTGATTCTGCTGTTGAAAAAGCTGCACAATTAGCTAATGTTAAAGATTATAATGTGTTATGGTTACAAGATCAAAATTCATTAATTAATCTTATAAAAGAAAAAATAAATCTATTAAAAAAAGAAATATTTAAACATGCTTTATATACATTGTTTTCTAGGGAATTTGTTAATAAAATATTTGTATTTTATAAAAATATTTCTTATGTAATAAATACATTAGAATTTAATAAACTAATGTCTCTTTATTTGAATGACTATCAAATAAAATAAATAAAAAATATATTCAATAAATAAAAACACCAACAAAAGAAATTAAATTATATTTTGTTTGGTGTTCTTATATTTAATAAATAAATTTTAAAAAAATTTATGTAAATAAAAATAATTTTTATTCAAAATAAATATTATTTTTATTTACTAATATTAAATTATTTTTATAAATAATATTTTTATTAAATAAAATAAATAAAATTTTAATATTGTATTTATAAATATTTTTAACAGGATAAATATTGTTGATCAGCGTGATAAGAAGATCTTACTAAAGGACCAGAAAATACATTAGAAAAACCTAAAGATAATGCTATATTTTGAAAAGTTATAAATTCTTGAGGTGTAATATATTTCTGTACTGATAAATGATTTTTACTGGGTTGCATATATTGTCCTATTGTAATAATAGATACACCTACTGATTTTAAATCTTTTAATACTGAAATAACTTCACTTTTTTTTTCACCTAAACCCAACATTAGTCCAGATTTTGTAGGTATATTAGGACATATTTTTTTAAACTCATATAATAAATTTAAAGATTTTATATAATTTGCTCCAGGACGTACTATTGAATATAATCTAGGAACATTTTCAATATTATGATTAAATACATCAGGAGGGTATTTATTTATTTTATTTAATGCTATTATTTCTCTTCCCCTAAAATCAGGAACTAGTATTTCTATTTTTATATTCTTTTTTTTTCGAATAGTATAAATACATTTAGAGAAATGCCCCGCTCCACCATCTTTTAAGTCATCTCTAGATACTGATGTTAAAACAACATATTTTAATTTTAATTTTAAAATTACATCAAATATTTTTTTTGGTTCATTAATATCTACTTTTAAAGCTCTTCCTTTTTTTACTGCACAAAAAGGACATTTACGAGTACATATAGAACCTAGTATCATAAATGTTGCAGTTCCATTATTAAAACATTCTGATAAATTTGGACAATGAGCTTCTTCGCATACAGAATGAAGTTTATTATTTTTTAATATATTTTTAATTTTATTAATTTTATATAAATTAGAAGGTAATCTAATTTTTAACCAATGAGGTTTTTTTAAAGCAGATGTAAATTTGTTAGAAGATAATATTGTAGGTATAATATGTATATCTTTTTCTTTTTTATAAGATATACCTATTTTTTTTTTCTTAAACATATTTATTTTTCTCTAATTTATATTTATAAATTAAAATAAATTAATCAAATTATATATTTGAATGTATATACAAAATATAACAAATAATTAATGTTATATTAATTTATAATTAAAAAACATACAAAATTGATGTATAAAAATTTTCTTTATTTTTTGTATACTAATATTTTTATTAAAATCTTTTATCTGTGTCATTATAATATTTTTACTTCCACATGGGTTGATATATTTAAAAGGTTCTAAATTCATATCTACATTTAATGCCAAACCGTGTAAAGAACAACCATTAATAATTCTAAAACCTAATGAACAAATTTTTTTTTTTTTAACATATACACCAGGCCAATTATCTCTTGTATATGATGATATTTTTATTTTTTTTAATAATTTAATAATTAATATTTCAACACTTTGTACTAATTTATAAAATTTAATTTTTTTTCTTTGTAAATTAATTAACAAATATATAATTAGTTGACCTGGTCCATGAAAAGTAATTTTTCCGCCTCGAATAGATTGAAATACTGGTATATTATTAATATGTGAAAAACAATATTTTTTTTCTGAAGCACCATAAGTAAAGACTGGATAGTGTTCTAAAAACCATAATTCATCAATTGTATTTTTATTTCTATGTTGTGTAAATTCCATCATACTTTTTTCTATATCAATCCAGTGACATAAACCTAAATCTCGTATAATAATATTCATTTTTTTATATAAAAGTTAAATAAATTTGAAATGTATAATTATATTGTAAAAATATATCTAAATATTTTAATTAAATATTATAAAAATAATAGATTTTTTTTATAATAATAGTATAAAATTAATATATAAATTATAGGCATTATCTTTTTTCATAATCTATATAATCAAAATAAAAATATTATTATTAATTTTTTACTTTATTAATTTCTTATTTTTATAAAGAATAGATATTCTGAATAAAATTAATATATTATTAAAAATAAATAAAGAATTTATAAAGAATAGTAAAAATTTAAATATATTAGAGTTAACTGCCTAATTTATTTTTTTATAATTTTATACATTTCTTATAAACAAAAATATTAGTATAATACAAATTATATTTATACTACTAAATAGTCTATAAAAAAAATTAAATGAATCGATTTAAAATTTGAAAAATTTTATATAAATTTTATTATTAATTTATAATTAGTAATTTATTTAATATTTATAAATATTAAATAAAATATATGTAGTTATATTTTAATTGATTTTAATTAACAAGAGATGCAATAATTGTTCTAGTATCATTATTTATAATTAAAGAATGTACTATTATATTATCTGATACTTTATAATGAATTTTATTTTTTATATATATAACTCCTAATTCTGGATAAAAAACCAATTCATTACGCACATTATGTATGTATGAAGCAGGAATGAAAATAAAAGCACCATTTTTCAATAAACGAGCACGTATACCTCCTTTTAAAATGTCAATAATATCTGCTTGATAATATGTGTTATGAAGATTTTGTTTATAAAAAAATTTTATGTATAACCATTCTTCTATTTCTCTAACTGCCATACGTGTTTTTCTTTTACGATCAATAATATGTGATAATAAAATATTATCAGGTGGCATAATATTATTTTTTTTATTTATTACAGATTTAATTAATCTATGATTAATCATATCACTATATTTTCTAATCGGAGAAGTCCAAGTAGCATAAGATGTTAAACCTAAAGAAAAATGAGGTTTAGAAAAAATGCTTATTTCTCCAAAAGATTGAAATCGATAAATTCTATAATTAACATACTCATTACATAATTCATCTAATGATCTTCTTAATTTACAAAAACCAGATAAAGTCATGATTTCTTCTACTTTATAAAAAATATTATACTGTTTTAAAAATTCAATAACATTTTTAGCATTAAATATATTAAAACCAGAATGTGTATTATATAAACCAAAACCTAATTTTTTATCTAAAAAATTAGCTGCACAAATATTAGCTGTAATCATAGATTCTTCAATAATTTTATGTGCAATTCTCCTCTTTTCTATAGAAATATTTAATATTTCCCATTCTTTAGATATATTAAATCGATATTCTAAACGATCTTTAAATACTAAAGCGTTTTTTTTTCTCCAAAAATTACGAATTATATATATTTTTTTTAATAATAATATTTGCTGTTCAATTTTTTCATTATCAGGTCTCCAGTTCCCTTTTTTTTCTAACCAATCTGATACTTTTTCATATGATAATTTACTTTTTGATTTAATCCATGCTAAAAAAAATTCTGTTTTTTTCATTATAATATGACCACTATTATCAATAATTATTCGACATGCTAATACTGGTCTTTTTAAAAAAGGTTGTAGAGAACAAATATTTTCAGATAATTCTTTTGGCAACATAGATATATTTAATCCAGGCAAATAATTAGTAAACATTCGTTTTTTAGCTATATTATCTATCTCTGTATCTTCTAATATATATTCTGTAGGATCTGCAATTGCTACCGTTAAGATAAATTTATCATTTTCTGTTTTTTCTACAAAAAGAGCATCATCAATATCTTTAGTATTATAACTGTCTATAGTAATAAAATCTAAGTATGTTAAATCTATTCTATTATTATTTTCAATAATATGTGATGTTAAACTTAAAAAATTAACTATCGGTGATTTTTTTTCCAAATTATGCCTTGTTAATATAACATACCATGGTAATAATGGATTGTTTTTTTCAGATATAAATTTTATAATTTTTATACTAAAATAATTATTATCACGTAAACTATGTTTTTTTAATTCCGCTATTACCCAATCTCCGTTTTTCCATGATCTTTGTACTGAAGTTTTATATCTATAAAATGTTGTATTTCGTACATATGGATAATTTGATTGTATATAAATACAATTGTTTTTTTTGTATATAGAACCTATAAATCTTTTTAAAAAAGGTTCTATTAATTTTTCTGGATATACAATTTCTTTATCATTTTCTTTTTCAATTAAAGCTATTATTTTATCTCCATGAATAACTTTTTTCATATTTTTAGAAGGGATAAAATATGTTTTTTTAGAATCAACTTCTAAAAATCCAAAACCTTTACTAGTACTTTTTACGATTCCTTCAACTCTAGGTTTTTTCTTATGTAATTTATTTTTTAATTGTATAAGTAAAGAATTATTTTGAAACATAATATAATAACCTAATAATTTTATTTTTATTGAAAAAAATAAATCTAAGTAAATACTTTATATATTTTATTATAAAAACTTAAATAGATAAATTTTTTATTTTTTTAATTAAAAAAAATATTTAATTTATATTAACTATATTAAAAAAACAAATAATTATAATACTATTAAAATAGTAAATTATTTATAGTAATCTACTACATAATATTTCTTCCAACATCTACATATATAACTTGTCCTGTAATACCACTAGATAAATCAGAACATAAAAAAGCAGCTACATTTCCAATCTCTTTAATAGTAACATTTCTATTTAAAGGTGAATAATTTTTATCTGTACTAATTATTTTATGAAAATTTTTTATTATATACGATGCTGTAGTTTTAATAGATCCAGAAGAAATTGCATTAACTCGTATATTTTTTTTTCCCATAGAAACAGATAAATATCGTATACTTGATTCTAATGCAGCTTTTGTAATACCCATAATATTATAATATGGTATAAATTTAATAGAACCAATATAGGTTAAAGTTAAAATAGAAGCTTTTTTATTTAAAAATTTTACAGCTACTTTAATAATTGCTATCAAACTAAAAGTATTAGTTTCAAAAGCATTTAAAAAATCTTTACGATTAATTATTTTAATAAAATCTTTATTTAATTGAATTCTAGGAACATAAGCTATTGAATGTACAATTCCATCAAACATACCCCATATATCAAATAATTTTATAAATAATTTTTTTATTGAGTTATCCGAATTAATATCACATTGTAGAATAATTTTAGATTTTACTTTTTTTGCAAGTGGCATTATTTTTTTTTTTGATTTTATGTTATGATAAACAAATGCTAATTTAGCTTTTTGTTTATACATGGATATAGCTATTCCCCAAGCAATCGAAAAACAATTTTTAACACCAAAAATTAAAATTTTTTTATTTTTTAAAAAAGACATATATTATAACACCTATATTATATAAATTATAATTAAATAAATAAATATTAGTTAAATTAATTAAAAAAAATCAATTATTATAATTTTTTGGAATTTTTTTATTTATTATTAATTTTTTAATTTTATATATTTTTAGATAAATATTAATTTAAGATTATGGTAAATATGGTATATTTTTTTTTATAATAGCACCCCCAAGACATAAATCATGATAATAAAATACTGCTGATTGTCCTATTGTAATGCATAAATTCGGTTCATTAAATAGTACTTCTATATAATTATTTTTTTTATCAAAATTAATTTGACAAATAATAGGATTATATCTATATCTAATTTGTACCGTACATTTAAAGTTTAATAAATTTGGTTTATCATTAATCCAATGAATTTTATTTGTTAAAAATCCGTATGATAATAAATAAGGATTACCTTTTCCTTGAACTACTCTAATAATATTAGAATCTATGTCTTTTTTTACTACATACCAAGGATACATATTTTTATTTTTTTTACCGCCAATTTTTAATCCTTTTCTTTGGCCGATAGTATAATATTCATAACCTATATGTAATCCAATAAATTCTCCTGACATAGTTAATATTCTTCCTGTTTTATAAGGAATATAACGATTTAAAAATAAATTAAATTTTTTAGGTTGAATAAAACAAATTCCAGTTGAGTCTTTTTTTTTATAAACAGGTAATTTTATTTTTTTAGCTATTATACGTGTTTGATATTTTTTTATTTGAGACAATGGAAAAAAAATTTTAGATAAAATTTTTGATGTTAAAGTATACAAAAAATAACTTTGATCTTTTTCTAAATCTATTGCTTTATATAAATAAAATTTATTTTTTATTTTTTTAATAGAAGCATAATGTCCAGTAGAAAAATAATCTGCTTTCAAATATTTAAATACAAAATTTAAACAAACATTAAATTTTATAAATTTGTTGCATAAAATATCTGGGTTTGGTGTATGTCCCTTTTTATATCCTGAAATAAATTTTTTAAATACTTTTTTCCAATATTCTGTAGAAAAATTAATTTTATGTAAAAAAATACCTAATTTTTTACAAACGGATTTTGCATCAATTAAATCAATTTTAGCAGAACAATAATCATGAGAATCATTTTCATCCCAATTTTTCATAAATAAACCTTCTACATCATATCCCTTTTTTAATAATAACCAAGCTGAAACAGAAGAATCAACTCCTCCTGACATAGCTAAAATAACTTTTTTTTTTTTCATTTTTTTTCACTATATAAATAATTATATTTAATTTTTATTTCATAAATATAAATTAATTAATAATTTTAAAAGTTTTTAAAATTTATATAATTTATTTTATTATATAAAATATCACTTTTGTTTTAAATAAATAAATTATATAAAATAGATAAAAATTTTTATAATTATATATAATTAATTATATATAATATATATAATTAATTATATATAATTATAAAAAGTTTTTATTAAAAATTTTTAAATATATATCAAACATTTTTTAATAATAAAATTTATTAGATCAAAATTAAAACAAATGGTACACTAGTTATATGATGAAATATATAAGAAATTTTTCTATTATTGCCCATATAGATCATGGGAAATCTACTTTATCTGATCGATTAATACAGATTTGTGGAGGTTTGTCTAAAAGAGAAATGTCGGATCAAGTTTTAGATACTATGGATTTAGAACGTGAGCGTGGCATTACGATTAAAGCACAAAGTGTGACAATTAATTATACTTCAAAAAAAGGAAAAAATTTTTATTTAAATTTTATTGATACACCGGGACATGTTAATTTCGCTTATGAAGTTTCACGTGCACTATCAGCATGTGAAGGAGCTTTATTAATAATAGATGCAGCTCAAAGTGTACAAGCCCAAACAGTTGCAAATTGTCTTAGCGCTTTAAAAATGAATTTATCAATTTTACCAATTTTAAATAAAATTGATTTACCTAATGCCAGACCAAAACAAGTATGTCAAGATATAAGAGATATTATTGGAATTTCAACAAAGGATATTGTTTTATGTTCTGCAAAAACAGGTCAAGGAATACCTGAATTATTAGAAAAAATTATAACGGTTATTCCTTCTCCAAAAGGAAATATTAATAATCCCTTACAAGCTTTAGTAATTGATTCTTGGTTTGACAAGTATTTAGGTGTAGTATCATTGGTACGTATAAAGAATGGTTTTATAAAAATAAAAGATAAAATACTTATTTTAAGAACTCAAAAAGTATATCAAGTAGAACAATTAGGTATTTTTACACCAAAAAGAATTTTAAAACCAATGTTATCTTGCGGAGAAGTAGGATGGGTGATATGCGGAATTAAAGATATTCATTCTATACTAGTTGGTGAAACTATTACATCATTTAAAAATCCTTCTACTAATTTAATATCAGGTTTTCAAAAAATTAAACCAAAAATATATGCTGGTTTGTTTCCAATAAAAACTAATCAATATAATCAATTTAAAGAAGCTCTAAATAAACTTCAATTAAATGACTCTTCTTTATTTTATGAGCCTGAAAATTCACAAGCATTAGGATTTGGATTTAGATGTGGGTTTTTAGGAATATTACACATGGAAATTGTTCAATCAAGACTAGAGCGGGAATATAATATAGAGATTATTTTAACTGCACCAACTGTTGTATATGAAGTTATTTTAATAAAAAGTAAAAAAATAATTTATTTAGATAATCCAGTAAAATTTCCTAATACCAATTTAATTTATGAAATTAGAGAACCAATAGCTTTTTGTAATATTTTAACACCTACTAAATATATTGGAGAAATTATTAATTTATGTATTAAAAAAAGAGGAATACAAAAAAACTTAATATATCATAATAAAAAAACCGTTATTCAATATGAAATTCCATTATCAGAAGTAATTTCAAATTTTTTTGATAAATTAAAATCTATTTCTAGTGGATATGCTTCATTAGAATATAATTCTATTGGTTTTAGAAAAAGTGATTTAGTTAAAATTGATATTTTAATTAATTCTATGAAAATTGATGCATTATCATCTATTTGTCATAGAAAAAACTCTATTCGTATTGCTAAAAATATAATAGAAAAAATTAAAAAAATAATACCAAGACATCAATTTAATGTACCTATTCAAGCTGCTATTGAAAATAATATTATTTCTAGAGCTAATGTTAAACAACTTAGAAAAAATGTATTATCAAAATGTTATGGGGGCGATATTAGTCGCAAAAAAAAATTATTACAAAAACAAAAAAAAGGAAAAAAAAGAATGAAAGTTATTGGAAATGTAAAAATTCCTCAAGAAATATTTTTTTCTATATTACAAATTGATTAACTATTAAAATAGGATTTTAAACATATATGAAGTTTTTAATAAAATATATATTCATTTTTACAACTAGTATATTAATTTTTTTTTGTATATTTAATTATATAAATAATTTGTATAATTATATTTATAAAAAAGATATAAAAAAAAAAACATAAAAAAATTATTAATAGAATTATTACAATATTTTTTTATTATATTTTTTATTTTTGGTATACGGCTATTTTTTTATCAATCTTTTTCTATTTATTCAGATTCAATGAAGCCATCTTTATTAGAAGGTGATTATATATTAGTTCAAAAACTTTTTTATAATATAAACAATTTAAATAAAAAAATTAAATTTAATAATTATAAACCCAAAAGAAATGATGTTGTTGTGTTTAAATATTCAAAAAATAAAAATTTAAAATATATTAAACGTATTATTGGTTTACCTGGAGACATAGTTTTCTATCATCCTTTTACAAAAAAAATATATATTATTAATAAAATTAATAATAGATATTCTGTTATTTTTAACAAAAAAAAAGAAATTAAACATATTATTTTTAATCAAATTAAAAATAATAAAAATTTTTATAATAAACAGACTCATACATATCGCTCATTAATAAATGAAAAATATAAAGAAATATTTAAAAATCATGTGCATGATATAATGATATCTCATGGTATAAAAAATTATTTATATTTATATAATAAAAAAAATAAAAATCAAAAAAAATGGACATGGATAATCCCTCAAGATCAATACTTTGTTATAGGAGATAATAGAGATAAAAGCGCAGATAGCAGATTATGGGGGTTAGTTAAAAAAGAAAATATATTGGGAAAAGCAAAATATATATGGTTTAGTATAAATTATAAAAGTAAAAAATGGTTGAATATAATACGTTTTGAGAGAATTTTTAAAAAAATTCAATAAAGTTATTATACTTAATAAATATTAAATTTAACAATATTTTTTTAAGACAAACACATTAATTATTTTAATTTTTAACTGGTGTAATATGAAGCCGATGGTTATAAAAAAAATACAAAAATTTATTGGATATAAGTTTACTAATATATCTTTATTAAAACACGCTCTAACCCACAGAAGTGCTAGTAAAAAACATAATGAAAGATTAGAATTTTTAGGGGATTCTATTCTTAGTTTTATTATAGCAAAAGCACTATATCACCATTTTCCTAAAGTAAATGAAGGAGGAATGAGTAGAATGAGAGCTACATTAGTTAGAGGAAATACATTAGCAGAAATTGCATCTGAATTTTCCTTGGGTAGTTATCTTAAATTAGGGCAAGGAGAAAAAAAAAGTGGAGGATTTAAACGTGAATCTATATTAGCTAATGCTATAGAAGCTATAATAGCTAGTATATTTTTAGATAGTAATATTTATACTGTAGAACGAATAATTTTACAATGGTATAAAAAACGTTTTAAAAAAATGAACCCTATTGGAACAAAAAAAGATCCAAAAACTAGATTACAAGAATTTTTACAATCAAAACATTTTCCATTACCAATATATCATGTAGGACAAATTTATGGAGCTGCACATAATCAAATTTTTACTATTTATTGCAAAATAAATGGATTATCAGAAATTTTAATTGGAATTGGAGCTAGTCGTAGAAAAGCTGAACAAGATGCAGCTCAAAATGCATTAATTAGATTAGAGGTAGAATGAAATATTTATGAAAAAAAATACTTTTTTTGGAAAAGTACTTATAGTAGGTCGAACTAATGTAGGTAAATCTACCTTATTAAATCAATTAATAAAATCAAATGTTTCAATTATATCACATAAAAAAAATACTACTCAAACTCATATAACTGGAATTTATACTAATAATTTAATACAATTTGAATTAATTGACTCTCCTGGATTAAAAAATAACTATTTTAATAAAATTGAAAAAAAAAAATTAAGAGATACTTTTAATCTTATAAATGAAACAAATATAATAATTTTTTTAATTAATAGTTTTGTTTGGACTCAAGAAGAAGATAGACTTTTAAAATATATTCAAAAAAATAATAATAATTATATAATGGTAATTAATAAAATTGATCTTATATATAATAAAACATTATTATTACCATTTATTTCTAAAATTAATAAATTAATTTTCAATAAAGAAATTTTTTTAATTTCAGCAAAAAAAAATATATATTTAAAAAATTTATTAATTTATATAAAAAAAAAAATACCAATATCAAATCATAAATATTTAGATAATAAGAAAACTACTTGCAAAAAAAAATTTTTAGTTTCTGAAATAATAAGAGAAACATTAATTAACCTTCTAAATCAAGAATTAGTATATTCATTTACTATATTTATTACAGATTTTTACAAAAATATAAAAAATAAATATATTATTTCAAGTTTTATTTTTATTAAAAATATACGACATAAAAAAATTATTATAGGAAAAAAGGGAATAAAAATAAAAAAGTGTAAAATACAATCACAATATAAAATAGAAAAATTATTTAAAAAAAAAATATATTTAAATATTCATGTAAAAATAAAGTAAATTTTTTGTATTTTAATAGGAAATAAAATGTCAATAATAAGTATTGGAATAGATTTAATAAATATTAAACGATTTAAAAAATTAATTTTTCGTTATGGTATTAAAATACCTAATAAAATTTTATCAGAAAAAGAATTATATGAATACAAAAATACATATTATAAAGATAAATTTTTAGCTACAAGATTTACAGCTAAAGAAGCAGCAGCTAAAGCAATTGGAATTGGGATATATAAAAAAATGTTTTTAAAAAATTGTGAAATTATAAATAATATATATGGTAAACCAAAGTTAAATATATTTGGTTATGCTGGTATAATTTTAAAAAAATTAAAAACTAAAAAAATTTTTTTAAGCATTACTGATTCTCGTAAATATGTACAATCTATTGTTATACTAGAAAAATAAATAAAAAAAATAATCATTTTTAATATAAATTTAATTTATCTTTTTTTTTTAAAAAAATTTTTTAATAAATTTGAGCATTCATATAATAGAACACCAGATTTAATATCTCTTATATGATGCTTAATATTATTAATATATAATAAATTCATAAAGTATGAAAAATCATGTTTCTTTGTACTATAAGAGCCATATACAACTCTACGTATTCTAGAATTTATAATAGCTGCAGAACACATAAAACAAGGTTCATGTGTTACATATAAAACAGTATTATATAATCTATAATTTTTTAATTTCTTTCCTCCTTTTCTAATAACTAAAATTTCAGAATGAGCACTAGCATCAAATAAAGAAACACAAGAATTATAAGATGAACTAATAAGATAATTATTTTTTACTAAAACAGAACCAATTGGAATTTCCCCTCTTTTTTCTCCCTTATATGCTTGATTTAATGCTATTTTCATCCAATAATTATCTATTAATTTCATTATAATAAAATCCTGTTTCATAAAAATATCTACTATTATTCTATTTTATTTATAGATATACGTTTAAATATAGTAGATTGTTCAATTTTCCATGAATTATTTTTTTTATCTAATCTTTTATCTTGAATAGATTTACCTTTTGCAATTCCTATTTTAATTTTACACCAAGATCTACTCCAAAATAATTTTATAGGGATAATTGTATATCCTTTTCTTTTACTGTAAACAGACAAATTATGAATTTCTTTTTTTTTTAATAATAATTTTCTAATACGATTTGATTGACAACTAATAGAATCAGATGTATTTAATAACGGTTGAAAATATACTCCACTTAAATAAGCTTCATTTTTTTTAATATAAATATGCCCTTCAGTAATTTGAACAAAACCTGATCTAATTGATTTTACTTCCCATCCTTCTAAAACAATTCCAGAAATAATAGTTTTTTTTATATGAAAATTATATTTAGCTTTTTTATTTAAAAATGTTTTTTTTTTATTATTTTTTTTTTTCTACTAATATTCAAATATTTTTCCTTATATAAATAAATATTTAATATTGTAATTAATAATATAAAATTTATAAAAAATATTAATAATAATATAGATTTTAATTTTTTTTAATTTGTGATACGGATACTAAAGCGGGTCTTAATAATCTATTATTTAATGAGTATCCTTTTTGAATAATAGATGAAATAAAATTATTTTTATATTTTCCCGAAAAATCAATTGATATTGCTTGATGAAAATCAGGATTAAAGGGTATATTAATAGAATTAATAATTGAAACACCATATTTTTTAAATACATATAAAAATTTTTTTTGAATATCTTTTAATACTATATAAATTGTAGAATTATTATCATTAGAATTATCTAATACATTAATAGTAGCTTCAATACTATCAATAATAGGTAAAACTAATAAAAAATCTTTTTCTAAAAAAAAATTATATGTATTATAAATTTTTTTTTGTAATCTTTTTTTAATTTTTAATACTTTGTCTTTATAAATAATAGATGTATTTAAAATATCTTGTTTCAAATTTAATAATTTTAATTTACTTTTTTTTAATGATTTTTTATCAATTACTATATCTTTGTTTAATAAAGTATTATTTTTTACATTTGAAGATGAATTACTAATAATATCATTACAATTCATAATTATATTTCCAAATTTTTAACATAAAAAAATATTATTTATAAAAAAAATAATTTTACGGTGCGGACGGGATTCGAACCCGTGACCCCCGGCGTGACAGGCCGATATTCTAACCAACTGAACTACCGCACCAATATTTAATTTATTAAAATATAAATTTTATATTTATTTATTATGATAGTCAAGAAAAAAAAATAAATAATTATTAATTTGAAAAATTTTTTTTAATTATATTTATATATTTTTTATGTTTTTTATTTTCTAAATTATTTGCAAATAAAATTTTTAATGGTTGAAATACTGCGCTTTTTTTTAAAAAAGGTAAATTTATTGAATATAAATTTTTTAAACTAAATTTAATTTTTTCTTGTTTACTTGTCATATATAAATATAATTTCATTAATATTTTGGCATCTAATAATGCACTATGTAATTCTCTATTAATATTAATTATTTTATATCTTTTACATAAAGCATCTAAACTATTTTTTTTTCCAGGAAATATTTTTCTTGCAATTAATAAAGTATCTGTAATAGTACAAAATTTACTAATTTTTTGAATTCCGCAATTTAAATTTCTAAATTCATAATCTAAAAAACTAATATCAAATATTGCATTATGTACTATAATTTCTGATTTTTTTATAAATTTTAAAATATCTATGTATTTTTCTTTAAAAGTTGGTTGGTTTAATAAAAAATTTTCAGAAATTCCATGAATTTTATATGCTTCTTTATCAATTTTTCTATTAGGATTTAAATAAAAATGTAGATATTTTCCAGTATAATGTCTATTAATTACTTCAATTATACCTATTTCAATAATTTTATGATTAAGATATAAACAACCGTGTCTGTTCATACCAGTTGTTTCTATATCTAAAATTACCTTTCTATCTTTACGTATATAACTCATATTTAAAAGAATTTAAAATAGATTAATTAAGGTGAATTTTATATATAATTTATAAAAACATTAAGTTATTAAAATTTTTAAAGTAAAAAATTATTTATAAAATAAAAAAATGAAATTAATAGAAGTGAAATAAAAAATACTGGAGCTAAGCGGGATTGAACCGCTGACCTCCTGCGTGCAAAGCAGGCGCTCTCCCAGCTGAGCTATAGCCCCTTTTTTTTTAAATGGTAGGCCTGAGTGGATTTGAACCACCGACCTCACCCTTATCAGGGGTGTGCTCTAACCGGCTGAGCTACAAGCCTGTTTTACTATAAATCAAAAAATTTATGTGGGCACAATCCAATTAAATATTTTTTATTTTAAGGAGGTGATCCAACCGCAGGTTCCCCTACGGTTACCTTGTTACGACTTCACCCCAGTTATGAACCACAAAGTGGTAGGCGCCCTCCGAAAATACGGTTAGGAAACCTGCTTCTTTTGCAACTCACTCCCATGGTGTGACGGGCGGTGTGTACAAGGCCCGGGAACGTATTCACCGTGACATTCTGATTCACGATTACTAGCGATTCCGACTTCGTGGAGTCGAGTTGCAGACTCCAGTCCGGACTACGATACACTTTATGAGGTTTGCTTATCTTTACAGAGCTGCTTCTCTTTGTATGTACCATTGTAGCACGTGTGTAGCCCTGGTCGTAAGGGCCATGATGACTTGACGTCGTCCCCACCTTCCTCCGGTTTATAACCGGCAGTCTCTCTTGAGTCCCCGGCCGAACCGATGGTAACAAAAGATAAGGGTTGCGCTCGTTGCGGGACTTAACCCAACATTTCACAACACGAGCTGACGACAGCCATGCAGCACCTGTCTCATAGTTCTCGAAAGCACTTTTATATTTCTATAAAATTCTATGGATGTCAAGACCAGGTAAGGTTCTTCGCGTTGCATCGAATTAAACCACATGCTCCACCGCTTGTGCGGGCCCCCGTCAATTCATTTGAGTTTTAGCCTTGCGACCGTACTCCCCAGGCGGTCAACTTAATGCGTTAGCTTCAGAAGTCATTTCTCTACGGATACAACCTCTAAGTCGACATCGTTTACAGCATGGACTACCAGGGTATCTAATCCTGTTTGCTCCCCATGCTTTCGCACCTCAGCGTCAGTTTTCGTCCAGGAGGTCGCTTTCGCCACAGGTATTCCTCCAGATATCTACGCATTTCACCGCTACACCTAGAATTCTACCTCCCTCTACGAAACTCTAGTTATTCAGTTTCAAATGCAGTTCCTAGGTTAAGCCCAGGGATTTCACATCTGACTTAAATAACCGCCTACGCGCTCTTTACGCCCAGTAATTCTGATTAACGCTCGCACCCCCCGTATTACCGCGGCTGCTGGCACGGAGTTAGCCGGTGCTTCTTTTTCAGGTAACGTCAATTAATAATGATATTAGCATTATCACTTTCTTTCCTGACGAAAGTACTTTACAACCCGAAGGCCTTCTTCATACACGCGGCATAGCTGCATCAGGCTTTCGCCCATTGTGCAATATTCCCCACTGCTGCCTCCCGTAGGAGTCTGGACCGTGTCTCAGTTCCAGTGTGGCTGGTCATCCTCTCAGACCAGCTAGAGATCGTTGCCATGGTAAGCCTTTACCTTACCATCAAGCTAATCTCATCTGGGTTCATCTAAACGCGCGAGGTCTTTTTAATTAAAAACAAAGATCCCCCACTTTAGTTTCTCAACATTACGCGGTATTAGCCACCGTTTCCAGTGGTTGTCCCCCTCATTTAGGTAGATCCCCAGATATTACTCACCCGTTCGCCGCTCGCCGGCAAAAATATAAATATTTTCCCGATGCCGCACGACTTGCATGTGTTAGGCTTGCCGCCAGCGTTCAATCTGAGCCATGATCAAACTCTTCATTTACGTATAACCTTTTTATTACAAAATTAATTTTTTTTAATTAAAATTAATAATGAATAATTTGTATCTGAATATTTAATTTTCATGTGCCCACATAAATTTTCTGAAATATTTTTTTAAAGAACATTTTTATTACAAGATCTATATTATCGTTTTTTAAAAAAAAGTCAACATATTTTTTTAAATTTATCAAAAAAATTATTATATTATTAATAATTTATATTATTAATTAATTAATTTAATTCTTATAAAAATTGTTTTTATACTAAAAAAATTATTTACAAATATTATTTATATTTAAAAATTAAATAAAAATATATATATTTTTACAACTTTAATTAATTATTATATAATAATTTTTATAAAATTTACAACTATTATATTAAAAATATATATAAATTAATATTTTATAATTAAAAAGGTAAATATATGAATATTCAAACATTTTTAACAAAAAAAATAAAAAAAATATGTATAAGATATGGAGTTCCTAAAAATTTTGATCCTATTATACGAAAAAACACAAAAAATAACGAAATTGATTATCAAATAAATGGAATTATTAAATTTAAAAAAAAAATATCATTATCTCCACATGAATTATCAATAAAAATTTCTAATTATATGAAAAAATATAATATATTTAAAAAAATATTTGCCCCTAAACAGGGATTTATTAATATAAAATTAAGAAATAATTGGTTATGTAAATATATAAATAAAATGTATAATTCAAAAAATTTTAATATTCCTATAAAAAGAAAAAAAATAGTAGTTATTGACTATTCTTCACCAAATATGGCAAAAGAAATGCATGTTGGACATTTAAGGTCTACTATATTAGGAGATGTAACAGCTCGAGTAATGAAATTTTTAGGTAATAAAGTTATTAGACAAAATCATATTGGTGATTGGGGAATACAGTTTGGAATATTAATCACTCAATTAAAATTAAAATCATATAAATCTATTTATAACTTTGAAAAATTTTATAAAAAAGCATATTCATGCTATAAAAAAGACCAAAATTTTATAAAAGAAACAAAAAAAAATGTAGTAAAACTACAAAATAAAGATAAAGAATGTATAAAAATATGGAATAGATTAGTTAAATTAACTATAAAAAAAAATAATTTAATATATAAAAAACTTAATGTTTTACTTAAAAATAGTGATATTAGAGGAGAAAGTTTTTATAATTATATGTTACCAGAAATTATTTCTGATTTAAAAAATAAAAAAATAGCAGTTAATTATAATGGATCAGTTATAGTGTATTTAAAAGAATTTAAAAATCGATTAGGTAAAAACATGGGGGTGATTATACAAAAAAAAGATGGAGCATTCTTATATACTACTACAGATCTTGCTTGTATAAAATATAGATGTAATGTATTAAAAGCTGATCGAATTATTTACTATACTGACAGTAGACAAAAGCAACATTTATTACAAGTATGGAATATAGCTAAAAAAGCAAAATATGTACCAGAAAAAACATTATTAGAACACCATTCTTTTGGAATGATTTTGTGTAAAAATAATAAACCTTTTAAAACGCGTAAAGGAAAAACAATTAAATTAATAGATTTATTAGATAAAAGTATTTTAAAAGCAAAAAAACTAGTTAGTAAAAAAAACAAAAATATTAGTGAAAATGAAATAAAAAAAATATCAGAAAATATTGGTATAGGTGCTATAAAATATTTTGATTTATCTAAAAATAGATTATCTGATTATCAATTTGATTGGAATCAAATACTATCATTAAATGGGAATACAGCTCCTTATATACAATATGCATACACCCGCATTCAATCAATTATTAAAAATAATAAATCAGATTTTAATATTAATTTATATCATATAAAAATATTTACTATTTTTGAAAGACAATTAATATTAACGATTTTGCAATTTGAAGAAATTATATTTATTTTAGAAAAAAAAGGAACTCCTCATTTAATGTGTAACTATTTATACGATATAGCTGGAAAATTTTCAAAATTTTATGAAAATTGTCCTATTTTATTCGTAAAAGAGAAACACATTAAGATAAGTAGAATAAAATTATCTATTTTAACAGCTAGAATTATTAAACAAGGTTTATATTTGTTAGGAATAAATACAGTACAAATAATGTAAAAAATTTTATTTTTACAAAACTAATCTTTTTTATTTACCAATAATATGAGTAAATTTTATAAACCGATCTTCAGAAATTTCTAAAAATGATAATACTGTTAACTCAGGAATATTAAGAACAAACAATTTTGATAAAAGAACACGCAATTCAGGTAGAACTAATAATACAATTGGTAAATTATCTTTTTTTTGAAAAGAAACAGATAATCGAGTTTGTTTAATTAGTTTTTCAGAAAAAGTAGGTTCTAAAACATGAGCTTTATCATTAACAAATTTTAGTAATATTTTTTCAATATTAGAGCTTAAACCAATGACATTAATATTTTTATCTTTTAAAAAAAACTTTTGAGTAATAAAATTTCGTAATGAAATACGAATAATATCAGTTAATTTTTCTATATCATTTTTTAAACTAGAACCGTGTTTTATTAAAGTTTCTAAAATAGTTCTAATATCTTTAATTGATATATCATCTTTTAATAAATTCTGTAAAATACCCTGCAAAATAGTTACTGAAATTATTTTAGGTATTAAATAATCAATTAATTTTGGATAATTTTGTGATATACGATCTATTAATTGCTGAGTTTCTTGAAAACCAAATAACTCATGTAATTTTTTTCTAAGAATTTTATCAAAATGTGTAATAATAACAGTAATAGGGTCAATAATTACTAATTTATTTTTTAAAATATCTTTTTTAAAATTCGAATCAATCCATAATGAAGGAAGGTTAAAAACAGGCTCTATTACTTTTATACCTGGAATTTTAATAACATTATCAGATTTATTTATAACTAAAAATTTATCTAAATAAACTTGACTGGAACTAATTTCTACTCCTTTTATTAATATTTTATATATTCCACTTTCTAACTTATAATTATGAACTAAGTTAATTTCGGGTAGTAAAAAACCAAAATCCTGAGCAATATTTTTTCTTAATTGATATAAATCTTGTAATAAATTACTATATTTATTTTTATAAGTAGGTTCTAAAAAAATAGAACTTAACTCTAGAGTAATTAAAGATTCAAATTGAATATCATTCCAAGTTAAATTTAATATTTTTCTTTCTTGAGAAACAGATTTTTTATAAAAATTTTTTTTGATACACTTTTGACTATATATATACCATGATAATATAAATAAATTAATTGTAAAAAATAAAAAAATAAAATTTGGCATACCAGGAATTAAACTAAATATAAAAAAAATAACTCCACTAAAAAAAATTACTTGAGAATTATTAAACACTTGACTAATTATTTGTTCACTAATACTAATTTTTTCAGAACCAACTCGAGTTAAAATAACACCTGAAGCAATAGATATAATTAAAGAAGGAATTTGAGCAACTAAACCATCCCCAATAGTCAAAACGCTATATATTTTAGCTGCTTGTAAAAAAACCATATTATGTTGAGAAATTCCTATTATTAAACCACCCACAATATTTACTATCATTATTATAATTCCAGCAATAGCATCTCCTCGAATAAATTTACTTGCTCCATCCATAGAACCATAAAAATCAGCTTCTCTATGTACATTTATTCGTCTTTTTCTTGCTTCTTTTTCAGAAATAATACCAGCATTTAAATCAGCATCTATAGCCATTTGTTTTCCTGGCATTGCATCTAAAATAAATCTAGCTCCAACTTCTGCAATTCTTCCAGAACCTTTAGTAATTACTAAAAAATTTATAATAACTAAAATAATAAAAATAATAATACCAATAAAAAAATTTCCGCTAATTAAAAAAAAACCAAATGATTCAATAACACGTCCAGCAGAAAAAGAACCAAGATGACCATTCAATAAAATAATTCGTGTAGAAGCAATATTTAATGACAAACGTAATAATGTTGAAAATAATATTACAGAAGGAAAAGAAGAAAAATCTAAAGTTTTTGTAGTAAATAGAGCAACAATCAAAACAATTATAGAAATAGCAATATTTAAAGTAAAAAATAAATCTAAAATAAAAGAAGGAAGAGGCAAAATAAACATACATAAAATAATTAATATTAGTAATGGAGCAAATAAAGAACTTAATATAATATTATTAATTTTTTTAAAACTATGAAATAAAAAAAATATTTTATTTATCAACAATTTTTCTCCTAAAGATAATTTATTAATTATCAAAAAATATAATAGGCTTAACTGGATATATACCTCCATATTTTTTCCAATATTTTAATTGCCAAGCCCATGCTAAAATTTTTGCTATAGATATGTATAAATTACTAGGAACATAATCTCCAATAGAAGAATTATTATATAAATATATAGCTAAATAACTAGAAATAAATACAGGGATATTATTCTTTTTTGCAATTTCTATAATTTTTATAGATAAAAATCCTGTTCCTTTAAATAGAACTTTAGGCAAAGACATATTTTTTATATCATAATGTATTGCAACAGCACAATTTAAAGAATCAAAAATAATTACATCGGATTTCTTTAACTTAAAAACAGAATATTTTTTTGATAACTGTTGAGTTAATATTCGAATTTTTTGTTTGATTAAAGGATTTCCTTCTAATTCTTTATATTCATCTTTTACTTCTTGAATTGTCATACGTAAATTATTTAAATATTGAAAATATTGTAAAATTGAGTCTATAACAGCTATAAAAAAAATAAATAAAATTAAAATACGAATAAACTTAAAAACAAAATAAAAACCATAGAATATACTTTTTAATAATGAATAAGAATGAATTTGATTTATTTTTGAAAAATTATCCCATATATAATAAAAAGAAATTAAAATAATTAATATTAATTTAAATAAAATTAAAAAAAAATCAGTAATTATATTTGAAATTTTTTTTTTTTAAAATTATTTACAATGTCTATAAAATTTAAATTAAATTTAATAAATTTTATTCTTACTATTTCCCCATAAATTAAAATAGGTGAAAAAATTAATATAAAAAATATTCCAGAAAATAATATTGAAAAAAATAAAATAAAAATTTTTATATGTTGTAATAAAAAAATAAATAATTTTTGATATTTATCAATTGTATTATTTTGAAAAGTTAAACTAGATATAAATAATTTCAAAAAATATAAAAAAATTATTTTTTTATTTATAAATATAAAAAAGAAAAAAAATAATAGTATAAAAAAAGAATTTAAATCGTATGAATATTTTATTTCTCCGTTTTTTTTATATTTTTCAATTTTATACGGAGTTGCATCTTCAGTTTTATCTTCATTTAAGTTATAATTCATAAATTATACCTATTTAAAAATCTATTGATTATTTTTTATGAAAAATTTATTAATAAAATAATTATATTTATTTACTTTAAAATAAAATTAAATTATTTTTTTTATAAATTATATTAAAAATTAATATACCCTAAAATATAAAAAAATAATATTTTATTTATTCAATAATTTAAATACAAAATCTAAATAATAACAAGGAAGAATAAAAAAATTATATTTATAATTTATAAAAATAAATTATATTATATACTGTATTAAAGGTATTTTTTTAATTATCATATATTTTTATAATTATAAAATAATAAAATTATTTTTATGATTAATTTTATATAAAATTTATAAAATAATATCTAGTTAAAAAAAATATATTAAATAATAATTGCTTATTAATAACTTTATATCAAATAAAAATTTAATTAATCTATATATTTTACTATAAATAAAATTTAATTATCTATTTTATATTCTGGATACCATATATGTATACTACAAAATATTTACTTTCAACCATTAAAGAAAAACCAAAACAAACGGACTCTATAAGTCATCAATTAATGTTAAGATCTGGAATGATTCGTATGTTGTCTACAGGAATATATACATGGTTACCGACAGGACAGAGAATTATAAAAAAAATTATAAATATAATTTCAAATATAATGGATCAATATGGATATATGGAAATCTGTATACCTATTATACAACCAAAAAAATTATGGGATCAAAGCGGAAGAACTAAATTGTATGGAGAAGAGTTAATTAATATTATAGATCGTAGAAAAAAAAAATGTATATTAAGTCCTACTAATGAAGAAGCTATAAATTATATTTTTTCTCAAGAAATTCAATCATATAAACAATTACCTATTGTTTTCTATCAAATACAAAAAAAATTTAGAGATGAAATCAGACCAAGATTTGGAATAATAAGATCTATAGAATTTCTTATGAAGGATGCTTATTCTTTTCATATTAATAAAAAATCATTAAAAAAAACATATGAACAAATGAAAAAAATTTATATAAAAATATTTAAAAAATTAAAATTAAATTTTAAAATTGTTAGAACAAATTCAAAAATTATGGGAGGATCTATATCACATGAATTTCATGCTATATCTAATACTGGAGAAGATAAAATTATTTTTTCTGAAAAATCTAACTATGCAGTACATAATAACCAATTTAATATTCAAAAAAATAAAATAAAAATTTATTTAATAAAAACAAAAACAAATCAATTAAAATATAATTTAGCTGTATTATTAATGCGTAAAAATGATCCTTTAAATATAAAAGATTTACAAAATATAAATGTATTAGAATATCCTTTAAAATTTATAAAATCTAAAAAAATAACTTTATTGCATAAATTAACTAATGATAAAAAGTTTTATTTTGATAAAAAAATATTTATTTTAGCAGATTCTAAAATAATAAATATGCCATATTTTATATTAAAAAAAAATCCATCAAATTTAAATTTTATACCTATTCTTTGGAATAAAAAAATTTTTTTTAATAAAATTATTAATATAAAAAATATTAATAAAATTTTTTATTATAATACAAAAAAAGAAATATTAAAAAAAAAAAATAGTATAGAAATTGGTCATATTTTTCAAATTGGAAAAAAATATTCTAAGAACATAAATTTTATAATTCAAGATCAATATAATAATAAAAAATTACTAAATATGGGTTGTTATGGAATAGGAATTAATAGAATTATATCATCAATTATAGAACAAAATTGTGATAAAGATGGAATTATCTGGCCTAAATGTATAGCTCCTTTTCAAATATTTATTATTCCAATTAATATGCATAAAAATCATGAAATAAAAAAAATAGCAAAATTAATCTATAAAAAATTAATAAATAGAAAAATTGATGTTTTATTTGATAATAGAAAAGAAAATTTAGGAAAAATGTTTGCTGATATGAATTTAATTGGTATTCCATATGGAATTATTATTAGTCATAAAACAATACAATCTAAAGAAATTGAATTTTATTCAAGAAAAAATTATTCCAAAAAAAGAATTCTTATTTCTGATATAATCGAATTTATAGACAATAAAATAAAATAATTTTTATTAACTCTAATAAAATACATATAAAAATATATTTAAATAAATAATTATTAATTATTATATATAAAAAATTTTTAAAAATATTTAATAAAATTTTTTATATTGAATATTTACTTAAAAAAATTTAATTTAATTATTATATTTTTTTTAAATACTTTTAAATAATTTAAAAAATTATTGTCAGGATATATCATATATTTTATACTAAACAAATTATGTTGTATATTATGTTTTTCAGGTTGAATGAATTTTAAAAAAACTGTTCCTTTATTAACTTTATTTGTTAAATAATTATATAAATAATCAAATATATTTTTATTATTTATATAATTGTTTTTAATATACACCTTTATAGTATGCATTTTCTTAGCTCGGAATTTTTCAATGTTATATATTTTATTTACTAATACCCTTGATCTATTACTAAAAGAATCAAATGATAATTTTCCTATAATTATAATAATCATATTTTTTTTATAATATTCTTGATCTAATAAATTATTAGAATTATCAAAGAAAAAAACATCTAAACGACTATATGAATCTTCTAAAGTAATAATATAAAATTTATCTTTATTTTTAGTAAATGCTAATTTAATAGAAAAAATCATACCTGAAAGTATAATATCACTATTTTTGTTTTGTAATATACAATCATATAATCTTATTCCGCCAGTATAATAATACATTTCTTTTAAAAAATTTTTAACAGGGTGAACTGTAAGATAAAAACCTAAAACTTTTCTCTCCCATTTTAATATTTTTGAAACAAAATTGTAAAAATTTATTTTATTTACTATTTTTTTTTTATGATTATTTTTTAATAATACTCTCTTTAATATAAAATCATTCAATTTGAATAAATCATTTTGTTGTGAATAAATAGATAAAACTTTTTGTTTAACAATTTTTATTGAATATTCAATATGATTAAATAATGTAATACGACATATATTAAAACAGTCACATGCTCCTGACATAACTAAGATTTCAAAAACATGTCGTGTTATTTTTTTTAAATGTAAACACATACAAAAATCTAAAAAATTAGCAAATGAATTATTATTTTTTTTTCTTTCACTAAGAATAATATCAATAGATGACTTTCCTAATCCTTTTATTGCCCCTAAACCATATACTATTTCTTTATTTTTATTAACAGTAAAATGATAATTACTAATATTTACATTTGGAGGAATAATAATTAATTTCATTCTACGAGCATCATGAATTAAATTAATTATTTTATTAGTATTCATCATATCTAAAGTCATAGCAGAAGCCATAAATTCAGAAGAATAATTTGCCTTTAACCATAACGTTTGATAAGCTAATAATGCATAAGTAACTGAATGTGATTTATTAAAACCATAAGCAGAAAATTTTTCTAGTAAATTAAAAATCTTTTTTGATAAATTTAAACAAATGGAATTTTTTGAAGCACCTAATTGAAACAAATTACGTTGATTATTCATTTCTATAGGATCTTTTTTTGCCATAGCTCTTCTTAAAATATCTGCTTCGCTAGGAGTAAATTTAGATAAAACCTGAGAAATTTTCATAACTTGCTCTTGATATAAAATTATACCATATGTTGATTTTAATATAGGTTTTAATAACTTATGTTGCCATCTATAATCTGGATATGAAATTGTTTCTTTTCCATGTTTACGATTTATAAAATTATCTACCATACCTGATTGTAAAGGACCGGGACGATATAAAGCAACAAGAGCAACAATATCTTCAAAAGAAGAAGGTTGTAACCGTTTAATCAAATTTCTCATTCCTATAGATTCTAATTGAAATACAGATATTGTTTCAGATTTATTTAATAATAAAAAACTTTTTTTATCTTTTAGATTTATTTGATTAAGAATAAACTTTTTTTTTTTATATTTATTTTGTGTATTAATAGTTTTAATAATCATTTGAATCATAGTTAATGTTTTTAAACCTAAAAAATCAAATTTAACTAAACCTATAAATTCAAGATCATTCTTATCAAACTGTGTAATTTGATTTTCTCCCTTAGAATCACATAATATAGGTACAAAATCAGAAATTTTTGTAGGAGAAATAACAACACCTCCTGCATGTTTTCCTACATTACGTGTTACTCCTTCTAATTTCTTAGCTATATCAATTAATATTTTAATATCATTATTATGATTATATAAATCCATTAATTCTTTTTGAATAGAAAACGCTTTTTTTAAATTCATTTTAGGATCTAGAGGAATTAATTTAGAAATTTTATTTATTAAACCATAAGGATAACCAAGAACCCTACCCACATCTCTAATAACTGCTTTGGCTGCCATTGTTCCAAAAGTAATAATTTGAGAAACAGAATTACGACCATATTTTTCTGAAACATGATCAATTACTAAATCTCTTTTTTCCATACAAAAATCAACATCAAAATCCGGTAAAGAGACACGATCAGGATTTAAAAAACGCTCAAATAATAAATCAAATTGTAAAGGATCTATTTCTGTAATATTCAAAGAAAAAGATACTAAAGAACCAGAACCAGAACCTCTACCAGGACCTACTGGTATATCATTATTTTTAGCCCATTGAATAAATTCCATTACAATAAGAAAATAACTAATAAATCCCATTTTTTTTATAATATACAATTCATAATTTAATCTAGAAAAATATATTTTTTTTTTAATTAATCTTTGAGATTTATCAGGAAATATACTTATTAAACGCAAATTTAATCCCTTTTTAGCTTTTTTTACAAAAAACTGATAAAGATCCACAGATCCTGTAGGAAATACCGGTAAAAAATAAGATCCAGAAGGTATAATTACATTACAACGTTTTGAAAGTTCAACACTATTTATAATTGATTCAGGAAAATCATAAAACATATTAATCATATCATCTTGACTTTTTAAAAATTGATTTTCAGTGTATTCGTATACAAATTTTGGATCAGTAATAGTTTTTTTTTTGTAAATAGCTACTTTTATTTTGTGAACTTTAAAGTCATTTCTTTTTAAAAAAACAACTTCATTAGTAGCAATAACGGGTAAAGAATACCTATAAGAAATATATTTAATATATTCAATATATTCTTCTTCTCTAATTTTACCTAATCGAGAAATTTCTAAATAATAATTATTTGGAAAATATTTTTTATAAAATAAAATACAGTGATTTAATGAATTTATATCATTATTAAATATACATTGACCAATATCTCCTTTCATCCCTCCTGACAGAATTAATAAACCTTTTCTAAATTTCAATAAATTATCCATATTTATTATTAATCCAGAATTATCATCATATCCTAATTGATATGATTCAGATAATAATTCAATAATATTTTTATAACCATAATTATTTTTAGCTAATAAAGTTAAATTAAATTTACAATCAGTAATAATATTTGACAAAACAATAATATCGACACCAATAATAGGTTTAATACCTACTTTAAAAGCAGAAGAATAAAATTTAATAACCCCGTGCAAATTATTTAAATCAGATATTCCTAATGATTGCATATTTATTTTTTTAGCATATTCTATTAACTTTTCTGGTTTAATAATTCCATCTATCATAGAATAATCACTATGCACTCTAATATGTACAAAATTTTTCACGTATTTGTTTAACCTAAAAATAATAATAAAAATTAAATATAAAATAAATATTTAAATGAAATAATTGTATATTACAATTTTAGTAAAAATATAAATATAAAAAAATATATATTTCATAACATAATTGATATATTCAATAATTTTATTAAAATTAATTATTTAGTTAGAATATATTTTAATTCAAAATCAAATATTAATAAATAATTATTCAAATAAATATTTAAAATTCTAATAGTTTTAATTTTGGATAAATATATAAATTATATAAATATTCAATTTTATAAAAAATAACCATTATAAAAAAGATAATGAAATAGTAGATTTACATACTATAATATTATTTACTAATACAACTCCATAAAAAAAATAAACTTCTAATAATTTTCTTTTAAAAAATACTTCTACAACCATTTGATCACCTGGATATACCGGATGAATAAAAGTAGTATTATTTACTCCAGTTAAACAACATGTTTTTTTACTTTTTTTAATATTACTTTTATAATAAAAAAGAAGAATGCTACTAGACTGAGCAATTGATTCTATAATCAAAACACCAGGAAAAATAAATTTTTCTGGAAAGTGACCAAAAAAAAAAAAATCATTAGCAGTAATATTTTTTAAAGTATGTATATATTTTTTCTTTTTATAATCCAATATTTTATCAATTAATAAAAAAGGAAAACGGTGTGGTAAAATTTTTAAAATATCATTTATATTTAAAATATATTTTAAATCTTTCGTATCTTTCATAATTATATCTCTTATATAAAAAAATTTATAAAAAATTTTCTACCAATGTAAAGTTATTTTAAATCAACACTAAATCTATTTACACAATGATTATAAATATTATATGGATATAAAGGAAGAGCAAATGTAAAAGTTATAGGACCAAAAAAAGAATCAAGATGAAAAAACGTCCCAAGAGATAAATGAACTTGACCGGGATCACTAAATTTTAAAGAATTTTTAATAGAATATAAAAAAGTTCTATTTTTCCATTTAGTATTCCAAATATTAACTGCATCTATAAATATTCCACTTTGAAATGATTTTAAAAATTTTTTTGATATTTTAAAAGGTGGAAATAACAATTCAGTATTAGCATGCAACATCATATCCCCACCTATAAATTCAGTAGAAGGAAAAAAATTTGATTTTACTTTTTCTTTATCATTAAAATGTTTATCAATATTATTTTTATAATATATTGCTGTAGGACCAATAGAGTTATCATTAAAACCACTTTTTAATTTTTTTTTATAAAATTTATAATTTTCATAAAATGGTATAATATATTTACCTATCGCAAAACCAGAACCAAACTCTATATAATTATGTAACATAATATTATATACACTTTCTAACGGAAGATACTGATTTAAACTAAAAAAAATTTTATGATAAAAATTATTAGAAAAAGGTAATATTAATTTACCTAAAAATTTTGCATGTATACCCATTTTAAGAAAATCTTTTTCTTTTATATTGTTGAAATCAAACATATATTTAATAAAAAAATCATTAATAAAAAAATTATTTGTTTTATAATTTAAAAAAAAATCTTTTGGAAGTGATAATAAATATTCTAATAAAGAAACATGTAAAATATTATTTAATACTTGTATTTTTTCATAACCACAAGAAATAGAAAATTTTTTATTTTTAATAAATGGTGTATATATAGACGTATAAAAACCATATATTTTATTAATATGACTATTTGAGTCAAAATACTTTTTCTTAAAAGAATTTAAAAAAGCATCTGATTTTAAAAAAAAATTTTTTAATAACCCTAATCGTTTTATTGAACAAATATTTATATTTGTATCAGAGAAATTTTTTAAAATTTTAACATATAATTCGGTTCCAGTTCCAATTAAATTTTTTTCAATAAAAAGCAATCGTAATAACAGCCCTCTTTCTTTTTCAACGTTAGTAGAGATATTTACATCTCTAGTATTTTTATTTTCTATAAAAAAGAGATAAATATTTAATAAATTTTTACTACCTACTTGTTTATTTACAAGTACTTTTATTTTATGAAATAAACCAGTATCAAATAAATTTCCACAATAATTTTTAACAACATTAATGTCAAAAAAATTATCTTTACCTTTACTAATAAAACTATTTATAAAATTATTTTGTATATTAGTATTACCTGTATAAAAAATTTTGTTAATAAAATATGTTTCTTTAAAATCAGTTAAAAAATACAAAAATACTCTTTTATCTTTTTTATCAATATCAAAATGAAAAAAAACATCACAATTTAATAATCCTAATTTTAAAAAATTATCCTTAACTTTTTTTTTTATATGATTAACAGTATGTTTATTATAATAAGTATTTAACAAACTATGAACAATTTTATATGTTTTTTTATAATTGTATAATTCACTAAATTTATTCATAAAAATTTTTTTAATCTTATATTGTTTTCCTTCATAAAGATTAATTTTTATATAAATATTTTTTCTATTTTTAGATAAATATTTTTTTATTTTATTAATTCTAAAATCATAGTATCCGTTATTTATATAAAAATTATATAAATCATGTAATGATTTTTTAAATTTAAAACTATCATATGTATGATATAAAAAAAAATTCCACAAAAGACTATCGTTATATGTAGATGCATGTTTTAATAAACTTTTTTTTGAAAAATAATTATTACCTTCAATAAAAATATTTGATACAGATGATACAGATCCTTCTTGAATCACAATTTTTAAATGCAATTTATTATTAGGTAATTGTATTTTAATTACTTTACAGCGAACATTAAAATATCCTTTTTCTTCATATTTTTTTCTTAAAAAATAAAAAAAATTCTTAAAGTTAACAGTATTAAAATATTTTCTTTCTTGTAGATTAAATTTTTTAAGCAATGCAGTAAAATACTGGTCTGAAATATTTTTATTACCACAAATACTAATCTTACTAATGAACGGAAATTCTTTTACTAAAATAATTAATGTATCTCTAAACTTTGATGCGCTAATTTTATTAAAAATATTTGTATCAAATAAATATTTAATTTTATCAGATATATTAATTGATTTATCACTATTAAATGAATTAGATGAAAAAATTTTTATAATATTATCAGGAGATATATTTTGAACCCCGTGTATTGTAATATATCTAATATTATTTATTTTAGTTGCAGAAACAGATAAAGAAAAAAATAAAAAATATATAAAAAAAATTTTTTTAAATAACATTTTTTACTATATTCCTATATAAAATATTTAAGTATATTAATTAATAAATTTTATAATTTTAAATATAAAGAATTTTATTATCAAAATTTATTATATGTAACTTGATCAAATTGTTAATAATTCTTTTTCTTTCATTGCTAAAATAGAATTTATTTTTTTAATAAATAAATTTGTATTTTTTTGAATATTTTGTTTAGCTTCTTTCTCTAAATCTTGAGTTATTTCTTTTTTCTTTAATAAAGATTTAATATGATCATTTGCCTCTCGTCTTATATTTCTAATAAATATACGAGCATTTTCTGTATCATTTCTAATAACTTTAATTAAATCTTTTCTTCTTGATTCCGTTATTTTTGGTACGGGAACTCTAATACAAGAATCAGAAGAAATTGGATTTAATCCTAATTTAGAATTCATAATAGATTTTTCAACAATATTTTTTATAGAAATATCAAAAAGTGTAATCTTTAATGTATTGTAATTTTCAATAGTTATACTAGATAACTGATTTAAAGGTGTAGATGTACCATAATAATCTATAAAAATATCATCTAATAATGAAGTAGTAACATGATTTGTGCGAATTTTATTTAAATCATTTTGAAATAAAAGAAAACATTTATTCATTCTAATATAAACTTTTTCTTGTATTGTATTTATCATAGTATTATTCTCTCACTAATATAAAAAAATTATTAATATTTTATATTGAAATTAAAGTTCCAATTCCATCTTTACCTATTATTAAATCATATAAAATTACAGGATTATACATATTGAAAACTATAATTGGTAATTTATGTTCCTGAGCTAAAATTAATGATGTATCATCCATAACTTTTATTTTTTTTTGTAAAACTTCTTTGTATTTTAGTTTTTTATACAGTGTAGCAAGCGGATTAATAAATGGATCAGATGAATAAACTCCATTTACTTTTGTACCTTTTAAAAAAATATCTGCTTTTATTTCAATTCCATATATACAAGCAGCAGAATCAGTAGTAAAAAATGGAATACCAAGACCAAAACAAAAAATAACAATATAACCATCATCTAAAGCTTTATTAACTTCATCTAATCTATAACGCTCACAAACTCCTTCTAAATTAGAAGATGAAAAAATTCTAGTTTTAATGTTATTCTTATACAATAATTCATATATAGATAAACCATTAATTACAGTTGATAACATTCCAATTTGATCTGATATTGTTCTTCTCATTCCAATTTTTTCTAAATCAGACCCTCTAAATAAATTCCCCCCTCCAATTACTAATCCAATTTGAATACCTAATTTTAGTAATTTTTTTATTTGTATAATTAATTTTTCAATAAATACAACATTTATACTACATTCATGATTTCCTTTTAAGAATTCTCCACTAATTTTCAATAAAATTCGATTATATTTAATTTTTTTTTTCATAATAAATTATAAATACCTATATTATATTTTTACTGTTAAGTAATATAAAAACATTTTATAATAAATTTAAATAAAACATTTATATTATTAAATATAAATAATAATTTATAAATGCTCTCCTACTTGAAAACGCACAAAAGAATTAATAAAAATAGAATTTCTACTTAAAAAATCACTTATTTTTGTTTTAGGATCCAAAATAAAATTTTGACGTAATAATGTAATTTTATCCTTAAATTTGTTCATACGTCCATTTACAATAGATTTTAATACATGAGAATTTTTTCCAGTTTTTTTTGCAATATTTTCCTGAATATTTTTTTCTCTTTTTAAGATCTCTTTAGGAATATCTTGATCCGATAAATATAAGGGACAAGAAGCAGCGATATGCATAGATATATTTTTAAAATATTCTTTATATCTATTTATTGACTTTAATAAAATTTTACCAGATATAATAACTCCAATTTTCCCTAGATGAATATACGAGTCAATGTAATCACCTCCAGTAAGATGCTGTATTCTACGTATAACTATATTTTCACGAACTTTAGAAATGAAAGAAATTTTTTTTAGATTAAAAACATTATTTAAAGATTTTAAACTAAAAATTTTATTTATACCTGCATAATTAACAATTTCTTGTCCTAAATTTTTAAATTCATCATTATTTGATACAAAATCTGTTTCTGAATTTAATTCTAAAAGAACACCATAATTTTTATCTTTATATAAAAAAATACGACCAAATTTTGTTTTACGTAATATTTTTTCACCCGCTATATATAATCCTAATGTTCTTAAATAATCAATTGCCTTTTTAATATCTCCATTAGATTTCTGTAAAGCAGTTTTACACTCCATAAATCCTGACCCTGTTTTAATCCTTAATTCTTTTATTTGTTGCATTGAAATTTTCATTGTATATTACCAACAGTTAATATTATTATAATTGCATATGAAATAATTTAATTATTGTTCTTGTAATCTTTTTTTTAAAATATTAGATTCTTTTTTTACTCGATAACATTTTGATAAAGAATCAGATAATATACTTAAATATAAATTAATTGATCGAATAGCATCATCATTTCCAGGTATAATGTAATTTACGCCTTCAGGACTAGAATTAGTATCAACAATAGCAAATATAGGTATTCCTAAATGATTAGCTTCTTGAATTGCTATATGTTCATGAGTAGTATCAATAATAAAAATTGCATCCGGTAAACTACCCATATTTTTAATTCCACCTAAACTATTTTCTAATTTATTTAATAGTCTAATACGTAATAAAACCTCTTTTTTTGTTAATTTATCAAAAGTACCATCAGTTGATTGTCTTTCTAAATCTTTTAATTTGCTGATAGACTGTCTAACTGTTTTCCAATTAGTTAACATTCCACCTAACCAACGATGATTTACATAGAACTGATGACATGATAAAGCAATTGATTTTATAGCTAAACTAGCTGCAGGTTTAGTACCTACAAATAAAATTTTTCCATTATTATGAATGATTTTTTTTAAAGCTATAATTGCTAATTTAAATAATGGCAATGTTTTTTCTAAATTAATAATATGTACTTTATTTTTTATACCAAAAATGAAAGGTTTCATTTTTGGATTCCAATATCGTGTTTGATGTCCAAAATGGACACCGGCTTTAATCATATTTTTCATTAAATTAATATTCATAATCATACTCCTATAATTTTTCAAATAAAAAAAAAATATGTTAATATAAAAATATCATCCATAATAAAATAAAACTATATTAGTAGTAAAAAAAATATTTTTATATATAAAATAATTAGTATAAATAAAAATTCATTTTATAAAAAATATTTTTTACTAAAAAAATATTTAATTCTATATTATTTTTAATATCTATACATTATATCATAATATATTAATATTCATTAAAGCGTTTTTTTACATTTTTAAAAATAAAAATTTTTATTAAAATACTATTCAATATAAAACATATAAAGTTTATCCTATAAAATAATTTATAAATAAAATAAAAAAAATATATACTTATGAAAAAAAAAATAAAAAATAAATTTGACATTAAACAAATGAGAATATCAGGAAAAATAACAGCTAATGTATTAGAAATGATCAAACCATATATAATACCTGATATTTCAACAGAAGATATAAATCAAATTTGTCATGATTATATAACTCTTAAAAAAAAAGCTATACCTGCATGTTTAGGTTATAATAATTTTCCTAAATCTATATGTATATCAATAAATGATGTAGTTTGTCATGGAATTCCTAATAAAAAACTGTTCTTAAAAAACGGTGATATAGTTAATATAGATGTATCGGTTATTAAAAATGATTACTATACTGATGCATCAAAAATGTTTTTTGTAGGAGAAGTAGATAAAAAAAATAAAATATTATGTAAAAAAACAAGAAAAAGTCTTTATTTATCATTAAAATGTATAAAACCAAACAATAAAATAAATAATATTGGAAAAATTATTCAAAAATATATAGAAAAAAATAAATTTTCAGTTGTAAAAGAATATTGTGGACATGGTATAGGAAAAAAATTTCATGAATTTCCACATATTTTACATTTTTATAATAAAAAAAATAATATAAGAATGAAACAAGGAATGACTTTTACTATAGAACCTATGGTAAATACACAATCATCATATGTAAAGTGTATGAATGATGGTTGGACAATAAAAACAAAAGATGGTGGATTTTCTGCACAATATGAACATACTATTTTAGTAACTAAAAATGGATGTGAAATAATAACACACCAAAAAAAAGAAAAAATACCAAAAATTTTTATTAACATATAAAAATATATATAAAAAATAATAGGTTATTAAATAATATGATAAAAATAAAAAATAAAATAGAAAAAATATTCAAAAAAAAAACACAAGAAAAAAAATACATAATTACACAGAAGGAAAAAAAAGATATTAGAAATACAATCTCACTCTTAAACTCTGGTAAAATTAGGATTGCAGAAAAAATTAATAATAAATGGATTACACATCAATGGATAAAAAAATGTGTACTATTATATTTATATTCTAATAATAATAAAATTATAGAAACATCAAATAATGTTTTTTATGATAAAATACCCTTAAAATATAAAGATTATAATAAATTAAAATTTATTAAAGATTCTGTACGAATAGTTCCTAATGCAGTAATTAGATTTGGATCATTTATTGATAAAAATGTAATAGTAATGCCTAGTTTTATCAATATAGGAGCATATATTGGAAAAAATACTATGATTGATACCTGGGCAACAGTTGGGTCATGTGCACAAATTGGTTCTAATGTACACTTATCAGGTGGTGTTGGAATAGGAGGTGTATTAGAACCCTTACAAAACAATCCAACAATTATAGAAAATAACTGTTTTATTGGAGCTCGTTCTGAAATTGTTGAAGGAGTAATTATAGAAAAAAATTCAGTAATTTCTATGGGAGTTTATATTGGCCAAAGTACTAAAATTTATGATCGAGAAACAGGAGAAATATTTTATGGGCGAGTTCCTTCTGGATCAGTAGTTGTTCCTGGAACACTACCATCCAATAAGAATAATATCCAGTTATATTGCGCTATAATCGTTAAAAAAGTTGATAAAAAAACATTAGAAAAAACAGAAATAAACACCTTGCTACGTAATATATAAAATAAATTATATATTATATAAGAAAATTATCAATAAATAATATCCACTAAATTAAGTGGATGTTATTTTAAAAAATATAATTGTAGTATAATTTTTATATTTAAAAATTAATTTTTTATTTAGTATCTTATTCAATACCATTATAAATTTTATTTTTTAAATAAAAACTAATTTTATATAAGGATTATTAAAAAATGAAATTATTATCAGGCGCTGAAATGGTTATACAATCATTAATAGATTTAAAAATCAATATAATATTTGGTTATCCTGGAGGGGCAGTATTAGATATATATGATGCTATATTTACTATAGGTAAAAAAAAAATAAAACATATATTAGTAAGACATGAGCAAGGAGCCACTCATATGGCTGATGGATATGCAAGATGTACTGGAAAAATTGGAGTAGTATTAGTAACTTCTGGACCAGGAGCAACAAACGCAATTACAGGAATTGCAACAGCTTATATGGATTCAATACCATTAATTATAATTTCAGGACAAGTATCTTCTGATTTAATTGGATTTGATGCATTTCAAGAATGCGATATGATGGGTATTTCTAGACCAATTGTTAAACATAGTTTTTTAGTTAAAAAAACTGAAGATATCCCTTTAATTTTTAAAAAATCATATTTATTAGCATCAAGTGGAAGACCCGGACCTATAGTAATTGATTTACCAAAAAATATTCTAAACCAAGAAATAAAAAAAAAATATATTTGGCCTAATAATATTTATATTAAATCTTATATACCTGAAAAAAAAACTAATTTTAAATATATTGAAACCGCATTAAATATTTTAATAAAATCTAAAAAACCAGTAATTTATGCTGGAGGTGGTGTTATTAATTCAAATAGTCATTCTGAATTATTTACTTTAGCAACTATCCTTAATATTCCTGTTACTATGTCTCTTATGTCATTAGGATCTTTCCCTGGTAGTCATTTACAAAACTTATCTATGTTAGGGATGCATGGAACTTATGAAGCTAATATGGCAATGCATTACTCCGATACAATATTAGCAATTGGAGTAAGATTTGATGATAGAACAACTAATAATGTAAAAAAATACTGTCCTTATGCTAAAATTATACATATTGATATTGATCCTACTTCTATTTCAAAAACGATTATAGCAGATATTCCAATTATTGGAGATGCAAAAAAAATACTAAGAAAAATGTTAAAAATAATTAATAAAAATAAAATATTAAATCGCTCTAAATCATACCTACATAAATGGTGGAAAAGAATTGATAAATGGAGAAAAATAAAAAAAATCCATTATAATGAAAAAGAAAAAATGATCAAACCTCAAATTTTAATTAAAACATTATATAAATTAACAAAAGGAAATGCTTATGTAACATCAGATGTAGGACAACACCAAATGTTTACCGCATTACATTATATATTTAATAAACCTCGTCACTGGATTAATTCAGGAGGATTAGGAACTATGGGATTTGGACTACCAGCTGCTTTAGGAGTTAAAATTGCTTATCCTAAGGAATTAGTAATTTGTATAACAGGAGATGGTAGTATACAAATGAATATACAAGAATTATCTACTGCAAAACAATATAATCTTGCAGTATTAATAATAAATTTAAATAATAAATCTTTAGGGATGGTTAAACAATGGCAAGATATTATCTATTCTGGAAGACATTCTCAGTCATATATGAAATCACTACCTAATTTTATAGCATTAACTAAATCATATGGACATATAGGCTTAACAATCAAAAAACCAAATGAAATAATAAAAAAATTAAAAACTGCTATAAAAAAAGTTCAGTCAGGTTCTTTAGTATTTGTAGATGTACATATTGATCCAAATGAACATATTTACCCTATGCAAATAAAAAATGGCGGAATGAACGAAATGATATTAGAGAAAACAGGATAAATTTAATTATGCGTCGAATTTTATCAATTTTATTAGAAAATGAATCAGGAGCATTATCTAGGGTAATAGGACTCTTTTCACAAAGAGGTTATAACATTGATAGTTTAACTGTAGCGCCTACTGAAGATAGAAAAGTATCAAAATTAACTATCCAAACTTTTGGAAATAAAAAAACTATCGAACAAATTGAAAAACAATTACAAAAATTAATTGATGTCTATAATGTTATAGAAATAACCAATAAAAATTATATAGAAAGAGAAATTTTATTAATAAAAATCCAAATAAAAGATTTTGACAATCTTCATAAAATGAATCAATTAATAGAAATTTATCAAGGTAATATTATTGATTGTTTTTCAGAAAAATATATCATTCAAATTACAGGAACTAATCATATTATTGATTCATTTATAAATATCGCAAAAAAATCATTTATAATTATAGAATCTTCTCGATCTGGAGTAATTAATATAAATTGTCATTAATAATCAATATAAATATATTAAATTAATTAAAATATTTAACTATAAGAAAACTCTTCATAACTATTTATACATTTTCTATTTAATATTTAAAAAAATATTTTTATTTTTTAAAAAATAATGCTATAGAGAATGTATAATCACGAATTTAGAAATCAAATAAATTATGATTCATATACCAGTATTACTCAAAGAAGCAATTAATTCTTTAAAAATAAAAAAAAACGGCACATATATTGATGGAACATTTGGGTGTGGTGGACATTCTCTAGAAATATTAAAAAATTTAGGTAATTTAGGTAAGCTATATGCTATTGATCGAGATCCTTATGCAGTAAAAAAAGGAAAAAAAATAACGGATAAAAGATTTTCTCTTAATTATGGAAATTTTTCTGATATAAAAAAATACTTAAATAAAAATAACTATAAAAAATGTATTAATGGTATTTTATTAGATCTAGGAGTTTCCTCTGTACAAATAAATACAGCTAAAAGAGGTTTTTCATTTATGAAAGACGGACCATTAGATATGCGAATGAATAATAAAATTGGTATACCTGCATGGAGATGGTTAAAAGAAACAAATCAAAAAGAAATTGAATATGTTTTAAGAAATTTTGGAGAAGAAAAATATGCAAAAAAAATTTCTTTTTCTATTGTAGATAGAAACAAAAAAAACGTTATTATGAGAACACTAGATTTAGTAGAAATTATTAAAAAATCTATACCAAAAAAAGACAAATACAAACATCCAGCTACTCGTACATTTCAAGCTATACGTATTTATATTAATAAAGAAATAGATGAATTAAAAAAAATATTAAATATTTCATTAAAAATACTAAAAAAAAAATCTAGATTAGTTATTATTAGTTTTCACTCAATAGAAAGTAGAATTATTAAAAATTTTTTCAAAAAAAACAGTAATATAAAATATATTCCAAAAGGATTACCAATAACTGAGAAACAAATTAAAAAATATAATAATAAAAAAAAAATAAAAATCATAAAAAAAATCAAACCTAGTAAAGAAGAAGTAAAAAAAAATCCTAGATCACGTAGTGCAATTCTAAGAATTGCAGAAATTTTATAATATAAAACAGATTAAAACTTTTTCAAAAATAAATCTTTTTTTTGAAAAATTTTCTAAACAAAAAAATAAGTATAAATGTATATATAAATTAGTAATTTAATAAAAAATTAATAATATATTTTACTAAATATAAAATTTATTATTTAATATATAAAAATTTTATAATAAAAACCATATATAATACTATATAAAACTATTAAAGAATATTTAACCATGATAAAAAAAATAGATAACATTCAAGAATTATTAAATCCTTGGGTTAATAATATTCCACACAAAAAAATTTGTAATATTAAATTATATATCTCAAAAATAAAAATCGGTGATTTATTTATAATATTGCAAGAAAAAAAAAAATCAAAAAAAAAATATATCATAAAAGCAATTAAACATAAAGCAAATGTAATTTTATATGAAACTAAAAAAAATAAACACGGATTATGTATATCAACACAATTTCATACACTAATTATTTACTTTAAAAAATTAAATCAATACATTCATAAAATATATGAAAGATTTTTTAATTATCCACAAAAAAAATTAAAACTCATTGGGATTATTGGAACGTATGGAAAAACTACTGTAACTAATTTAATTGCACAGTGGGAACAGTTGATTAATAAAAAAATTGGCATAGTTAAAAATTTAGAAAAAAAAATCCATAAATCAAAATATAATATATATAATAAAGATCTAAATAATTCAATTCAAAAAAAATTATATTATTTAGTAAAAAAAAAAATAAACACTTCTATTATAGAGTTATCTTCTAATCTTTTAATTAAAAAACAAATATCTCATTTACAATTTGAATCAGTAATTTGTACAACTTTAAATTATAATAATTTAGACGGTCAAAAAAATATGTTTCAAAAAGAAAAAATAAAATTTTCTTTTTTAAATAGAAAAAAAATAAAAACAATTATTTTAAATGGAGATGAAAATATAACACATTTTTGGATAAAAAATCTTAAAAACAAAAAAATTATTTCTATAACAACATTAAAAACAGATAATATATTTAATACAAAATATTGGATCAATGCAACAAAAATTATATATAATACATCACATACAACAATTTTATTTAATTCAACATGGGGGTCAGGAAATTTAAAAAGTTCACTATTAAGTGATTTTAACGTCAATAATATACTTTTAGCTTTAGCAAATCTACTTTTAGCAAATTATTCTTTAAATATTTTAATAAAAAGTAGTCAATTCCTAAATCCTATAAATAGAAAAATGGAAAAAATTCAAAAAAATAATAGTCCATTATTTATTATAAATAATATTCATTCACCTCAAATATTATATCGTATATTAAATTCATTAAAAAATTATAATTATGAAAAAATTTGGTGTATTTTAGGATATGAGGAAATAAGAGATATTAGCGAAAGAAAAATTATAGGAAATATTGTAGAACAATTTTCTGATTTTGTAATATTTATAAATAATCATATACAGTACAAAAAAAAAAATTTAATTATAAAAGATATCATAAGAGGTAGTTATAAAAAAAATAAATTTTTTATTTTCTATAATATAGAAAAAGCTATACAATTTATTTTTTCTCAAACTAATAAATATGATATAATTTTAATATCAGAAAAAGAAAAAAAAGTAAAAAAAATTATAAAATATATAAATATTATCTTAAAAAAAAATTTTTAAATATAAAAATAAAAAATTTTTTAAAAATTAAATAATAATTTTTATATTATATATTTATAAAAAATCAAATAATTAACTAAATAAATTAAAAATTAATCTATTTAATAAATCAATTAAAATATATTTTTATTTTAAAAATTTATATAATTAAATTATAAAAATTAATAAAAAATATTATTATCAAATATAATTAATCTAATTTTTACATAATTTTAAAGAGTAAAAGTTATTGTATAAACGTACAACTAAAAAATATATAAAATCATATATAAAATATACCACTCAATCAACAAACAATAATCAAACTACTTAATACATTTAAACAAAAATAAATTTTTACATTTTTTCACATTCTAAAAATTAATTATAAAATATTATTAATAATATTAAATTTTCTAATCTCTTGTTTAAAAATTAAAAAATAAAAAAATTATGTAAATCAATACTATTATATATTTCATTTTAACAATAAATAACATTATAATATCTATTTAAATATAAAAATATATATTTAATAAAACAAATAAAGTCTATATTTTTTTATAATATTTCAAAAAAATCAATATATAAAACTATATAAATTTATATAAATAAATCAAAATAAAAAAATATTATTATAAAACTCTAGTGTAGTTAAATAAAATGAACCTTTCAACAAAAAAAAATGTAATTGTCGGATTGGAAATAGGAACAACAAAAATAATTGTTTCAATAGGAGAAATTCTTCAAGATGGTATAATTGATATAATTGGTTTTGGTGAATGTAATGCTTTAGGAATAGAAAAAGGAAAAATTAATAATTTAGAATTACTAATAGAATGTATTAATAAATCTATTCATGAAGCAGAAGTAATGGCTAAATATAAAATTTATTCTGTATATTTAACTATATCACATGAAGAAATTCATTGTCAAAATGAAATTGGAATTATACCTATTAAAAAAAAAGAAGTGACAAAAAAAGATATAGATGCTGTTATAAAAATAGCTAAATCTGTTAAAATAAACAATGATCATAATATTTTACACATTATTCCACAAGAATTTTCTATAGATAAACAGTCCGGAATAAAAAATCCAATTGGATTATCAGGTATACGAATACAAGCAAATATACATTTAATCACATGTAATAAAAACATAAAAAAAAATATTATAAAAGCTATTAAAAAATGTGGGATTTATGTAAGAAAAACTATATTTACAGGACTAGCATCTAGTTTTTCAGTTTTAACTGAAGAAGAAAAAAATGCTAATGTTTGTTTAATAGATATAGGAGGTGAAAATATGAATGTTTGTATGTATATAAAAGGATCATTATATCATAATTTTGTCATTCCGTATGCTGGTAATACTATTACTCGTGATATTGCTTATGCTTTTTCTTTACCCTATTCTGATGCAGAATTTATAAAAAAAAAATATGGATATGCTATAGAAGATATTTCAATTACATGTAAAAATTTAGAAATTTTTAACCAAAAAGGAGAAAAAATAATTAATTGCTATTATCATTCACTAGTTGAAGTCATCGAACCAAGATGTATTGAATTATTTAATCTAGTAAAAAATGAAATATTAAAATTATATTCAAAAAATAATATTAAAAATATTAATAATCAAATACTATCTAATATAGTATTAACTGGCGGTTCTTCAAAAATTAAATCTTTATCACAATGCGCAAAAAGAATATTTAATAGTAATATAAAAATTAAAAAACCTTGTAATATGTCTAAAATACCAAAATATCTTTCTAAACCTGAATATTCAACAATTGTTGGCTTATTATATTATGGAAAAAAACATCAACAATGTTATTCACAAAATAAAAAAAAACATGGGTTTTTAAAATATTTACTTAACCAAATGAAAGATTGGTTAACAAGATAATTATTAGTTAATCCAATTATATTATGATTATAATTATTTCTATTTTATGGAGTTTTTTATGTTTGAGCCTTCTGAATTAAGTAATGACGCAGTTATTAAAGTTATTGGTGTTGGTGGAGGAGGAAGTAATGCGGTTGAACATATGGTTCGTGAAAAAATAGAAGGAGTCGAATTTTTTGCTATAAATACAGATGCGCAAGCATTAAGGAAAATAGCAGTAGGACAAACAATACAAATTGGAAATAATATAACTAAAGGACTAGGAGCCGGAGCAAATCCAGATGTAGGAAAAAATTCAGCTGAAGAAGATAAAGAAACATTAAAATCTGCATTAGATGGAGCAGATATGGTATTTATAGCAGCTGGTATGGGAGGAGGAACAGGGACAGGTGCTGCACCAGTAGTAGCTGAAGTAGCTAAAGAATTAGGTATATTAACTGTAGCTGTGGTAACTAAGCCTTTCAGTTTTGAAGGTAAAAAAAGAATGAATTTTGCTGAACAAGGATTAAATGAATTATCAAAATATGTTGATTCTTTAATTACAATCCCAAATGATAAATTATTAAAAGTATTAACACGAGGAATATCATTATTAGATGCCTTTGGAGCTGCAAATGATGTACTAAAAGGTGCAGTACAAGGAATAGCGGAACTTATTACTAGACCAGGTTTAATGAATGTTGATTTTGCAGATGTAAGAACTGTTATGTCAGAAATGGGATATGCTATGATGGGAACAGGATCTGCTTCAGGTGAAAATAGAGCAGAAGAAGCATCTGAAATCGCTATATCAAGCCCATTATTAGAAGATATTGATCTTTCAGGAGCTAGAGGAGTATTAGTAAATATTACAGCAGGTTTTGATTTAAGATTAGATGAATTTGAAACTGTAGGAAATACCATTAGAGCATTTTCTTCTGATAATGCTACTGTTGTTATTGGAACATCATTAGACCCACAAATGGATCACTCTTTACGAGTAACAGTAGTAGCTACTGGAATAGGTATGGAAAAACGTTCTGAAATATCTTTTATGAGGAACAAGTCTTCTAAAGAATTACTTATTGACTATAGAAATCAATCAATACAAAGAAATAGAGTTACAAAAAATATAAAAAAAAATACATCACATAATGTAACACCAATTAAAAAATATGAAAAAAATTTTTTAGATATTCCTGCATTTTTGAGAAAAAAAAATTAAATAAAAAAAATATTTTTAATAAAATATATCAAAAAAACATAGTGTAAAAAATTATATATAAATTATTAACTATAATTTTATTGATAAATTATTTTTAATAATATTTAAAAAATAAAAATTATTTTTAATAATATTAATTAAATTTTTATTTAAAAATTTTGTTGATAAATTAATAAAAAATAGAGTTTACATAAACATGTCAACATACCCATTAAATATAACTATTAAAGCTATAAATAGAATTAAAAAACTTTTAATTATAAAAAAAAATTTACAACTAAAATTACGTATATATATAACTGGAGGTGGATGTAGTGGTTTTCAATATGGGTTTGAATTAGAAAAATTTATTAAAAATGACGATATACATATTGTACAATCTGGTATAGAAATTATTATTGATCCAATTAGTTTTCAATATTTAAATGGTGGAAAAATAGATTATATAGAAAATTTAGCAGGATCAAAATTCATAGTTATTAACCCAAACGCTCAAACAACCTGCGGATGCGGATTATCATTTAGCATATAAAAATTTATAAAAATAAATATTAAATTTATCTAAAAAAAATAAATCATGTACTGAAAAAATACATCTTTTATTTAATCCGACCACTAGAACAGAGCAGGAAAATAACCTGCTCTTTAAAAAAGAGCAGAAATTATTATCTAATAGAGTAGAAAAAAATTAAATATTACAAAAAATATAATATAAAAATTCATTAAATTACATATATCTATTTTTTTTATTTAAGTATTACATTTATTTATATTTTTAATCAATAAAATTAATATTTATTTTTTATTGATCATATCTGTTGCTGTACCATTGAATAATTGAGCAGCTATATTAATGGATTCAGATAATGTTGGATGAGAATGAATAGTTAAAGCTAAATCTTCTATATCACATCCCATTTCAATAGATAAACTAATTTCAGATAATAGTTCTCCGGCATGTCTACCAATAATTATTCCTCCTATAATTCTATTACTATCAGAATCAACAATTAACTTTGTAATACCTTTATCAGAACAATTAGAACTTATTGCTTTACCGGAAAATTTCCAAGGTACAATAGCTGATCGGCAATTAATTCCTTGTAAATTTGCTTGTTCTTCCATTATTCCAGTCCAAGAAATTTCAGGATCACAATAAGCAACAGACGGGATAACTTTAGGATCAAAAAAATATTTTTTACCTGAAATAACTTCAGCTACTATATGTGCTTCATATATTCCTTTATGTGCAAGCATAGGGGGTCCTGAAACATCACCAATAGCAAAAATATTTGATATATTTGTTCGTAGTTGATTATCTACTATAATAAAACCAAAATCATTTGTTTTAATCCCAACAGAAGATAAATCTAAATAATGCGTATTAGCTTTTCTACCTATCGAGATTAATACATTATCATATATTTTATCAATCAATAAATTATTTTTTTCCTTAGTATTTATAGTAATACCATTTATACTAGATTTTAGATTAATTAATGAAGTATTTAAATATATATTAAAATATTTTTTTGTATATTGAAGAAATATATCGCTCATATCTCTATCAATCATAGGAAAAAATCTTTCAGAATTATCAATTAAATCTACTTTAGTTCCAAAAGAACTAAAAATAGAAGCCATTTCTAAACCAATAATTCCTGATCCAACAATTAATAAATTTTTAGGGATTATTTTAAAATTTAGAGCTTGAGTAGAATTCCAAATACGTTTATCTTTATAATCTATATTTTTTAATTTTATTGGACTAGATCCTGAAGCAATAACTGCATAATCAAAATGAATATTATAAATAGAATTATTATGTACAACTTCTAATTCATTTTTACTTAAAAACTTTGCAATTCCAGGCAATATATCTACTTTTCTATATTTAGCCATACTTTCCAGACCTGAATTTAATTTAAAAATAATATTATTTTTCCACTTCATAATCTGAGATACATCCAATGGATCATTATTTCCTATATTAATACCATATTTTGAAAATTCTTTTATTTCTTTTATTAAATTAGTTAAATGCAATAATGATTTTGATGGAATACAACCTACATTTAAACAAGTTCCACCTAAAATTCCATATTTTTCTATAATTATAGTAGATAATCCTAAATCAGAACATCGAAATGAAGCTGAATATCCAGCAGGTCCACCACCAATTACTACTACATTAACACAAATTTTTTTTTTCATAAAAATACTCTTCTGTTAATAAAAAATAAAATTTTTTAATATAAATAAAATTTACATTAAAAAAAACAAAAAATTAATATAATTTCAAAACTAAATCAATAAATTTCTAATATCAGATAAAATATAACCTAGAAAAGTTGTAAAATGAACACCTTCTGCACCATCAATTACGCGATGATCATATGATAAAGAAAAAGGAAGCATTAAACGAGGATAAAATTTTTTTTGATTCCATATTGGTTTTAAAATAGCTTTAGAAACACCTAGTATCCCTACCTCAGGAGCATTAATTATAGGAGTAAAACCAGTACCACCAATTCCTCCTAAACTTGAAATAGTAAAACTTCCTCCACTCATTTCAGAGATTTTTAATTGATTATTTTTAGCTTTTTTTACAAAATTATTTATATCAATAGATATTTCACTAATACTTTTATATTTTAAATTTTTTAAAACTGGAACTAATAAACCATCTTTTGTATCTACAGCTATACCAATATTAATATCTTTTTTTAAAATAATACTTTTTTTACTAGAATCTAAAACACTATTTAATCTTGGATATTTTATTAAAGCATATGTAACAGATTTTACTAAAAAAGATAAAAGTGAAATTTTTTTACAAATATTACTCTGAGAAATATGAGAATTATATAACTTTCTAAAATTTTCTAGATCAGTAATATCTGTTTCATCAAATTGAGTAACATGTGGAATATTTTTCCAATTATTTAATAAATTATTTCCAGAAATTCTTTGAATAGACGTTAAATTTTCATGTTTATTTTGATTATTTATATTATTTATAGAATTTTTTTTAATATCACTCTTATTTTGAAAACTATTATTTTTTAATAAATTATATTTATGTACATCCTCCCAAATAATTCTACCTTTTCTTCCACTACCTTTAATATTTGATAAATTTATATTTAATTCCCTTGCAAAACGACGAACATTAGGAGAAGCTGAGGTATATTTAATAGATTTATTATCATTATTTTTTAAATTTAATAATTCATTATTTCTTAATAAATTAAAAGTATCTATATCATCTCTATTAGATTTATTAGTGTTATTTTTTTTTAAAATATTGCTTTGATTAAGACTATCTAAAACTAAAATTAATTGATTAATTAATAATTTATCTCCTACTTTAATAAATATTTTTTTAATAACTCCAGAAAAAGGAGAGGGTATTTCTAATACAGATTTATGGCCCTCAACAGAAATAAGACTGCTTTCTTTTTCTACCGTTTCTCCCTTTTTAACAAAAATTTCAACTACTTCAACACAATCTACTCCAATATCTGGAACACAGACTTCTATGTCCACTATATCACCTCTTTATGCTAAACGTGGATTAAGTTTATTTGAAACAATATTTAATTTATTTAAAGCTTGATCAAGTATCACTGAGTCTATATTTCCTTGTTCAATCAAAGCATCTAACGCTGCAATAACAATAAAAGATTCATTAATTTCAAAAAAATCACGTAATTTCTTGCGACTATCTGATCTACCATATCCGTCTGATCCTAATACCCTAAATATATTTGAAGGAATATATGCTCGAATCTGTTCTGCAAAAATTTTCATATAATCAGTTGCTGCAATAACAGGAGAAAAATTCATAATCGAAGAAATATATGGTTTTTTCTTTTTCTTTAGCGGATTTAACATATTCCAACGTACACAATCTTGACCGTTCCTTGCAATTTCAGTAAATGAAGTTACACTATATACATCAGAACCAATTTGGTATTCTAAAAATAATATTTTAGCAGCTTTTCTAATACAGCGCAAAATAGATCCAGATCCTAATAATTGAACATGACCTTTTTTACCTTTATATCTTTTTAATTTATAAATTCCTTTACAAACACCTTCTACTACATTTTCAGGCATTTTTGGCATTTTATAATTTTCATTCATAGTAGTAATATAATAAAAAATATTTTCTTGTTTTTTTCCATACATACGCTTTAAACCTGATTGTATGATTATTGCTAACTCATAGCTATATGTAGGATCATAAGAAATACAATTAGGTATAGTTAAAGATAAAACATGACTATGTCCGTCGGCATGTTGTAAACCTTCTCCATTTAATGTACTTCTACCAGAAGTTGCTCCAATTAAAAAACCTCTAGCTTGTTGATCACCGCATGACCATAAAAAATCTCCTATTCTTTGAAAACCAAACATAGAATAATAAATATAAAAAGGTATCATAGGAAAATTATTAGTACTATACGATGTAGCAGCAGATAACCAAGAAGCACAAGCTCCTAATTCATTAATACCTTCTTGCAAAATTTGACCATTAGACTCTTCCCTATAATAAAAAATTTGATCTTTATCAGCTGGAGTATATTTTTGTCCTTTATAATTATATATACCAATTTGACGAAATAAACCCTCCATACCAAATGTACGCGCTTCATCTGCTATAATAGGTACAATTCTATTCTTTAAATCAATATTTTTTAAAAGAATATTTAATATTCGAACAAAAGTAATTGTAGTAGAAATAGGTCTTATTTGTTTTTCTAGTAGAGCATTAAAATCATTTAACTTTGGAATAGTTAATAATTCAGAAAAATTTTTTAAACGTACGGGAAGATAACCTTTTAACTTTTTTCTTTGTTTGTGTATATATAAAAATTCTGGAGAGTTAGAAGCAAATTTTATATATGATAATTTTTCTATAGAAATCGAATCTAATTTAATATTTAATTGTTTTTTTAAATGCTGAACATCTTTAATATTTAAATTTTTTATCTGATGAGCAATATTTTTACCTTCTGCAATATTACCTAAACCATAACCTTTAACTGTATGTATTAAAATAACTACCGGTTTATCTGTTATAGATTTAGCTAAATAAAAAGCAGAATACAATTTTTTAAAATCATGTCCCCCTCTATTTAACTCCCAAATATCATCATCTGTCATATCTTCTACTAATTTTTTTGTTTCTTTATATTTACCAAAAAAATGTTTTCTAATATATGCACCGTTTTTTGACTTAAAAGTTTGATAATCTCCATCTACAGTTTCATTCATTAATTTTTTTAAATGACCAGAATAATCTTTGTCTAACAAGACATCCCATTTACCTCCCCAAATTACTTTAATAACATACCACCCAGCTCCAGAAAAAATATCACTTAATTCATTAATAATTTTTCCATTACCATTTACAGGTCCATCTAAACGTTGTAAGTTACAATTAATAACAAAAATTAAATTATCTAATTTTTCTCGAGCCGCTATAGTAATAGCTCCTTTAGATTCTGGTTCATCCATTTCTCCATCACCTAAAAATACATAAACAGTTTGTTTTGAAGTATTTTTTAAATTCCTATTATTTAAATATTTTAAAAATTTTGCTTGATAAATTGCTGAGATAGCACTTAAACCCATAGAAACTGTTGGAAATTGCCAAAAATTTGGCATTAATTTAGGATGAGGATAAGACGATAATCCTTTTCCACTAGTTTCTTGTCTAAAACTATCCATTTGTTTTTCCGTTAAACGGTCTTCTAAAAATGCTCTAGAATAAATACCTGGGGATATATGTCCTTGAAAATAAACTAAATCACCACCATCATAATTATTACAAGCACGAAAAAAATGATTAAAACAAACCTCATAAATCATAGCCGAAGATTGAAAAGAGGAAATATGTCCACCTAAATCTAGATTTTTTCGAGAAGCACGTAAAACCATCATTATTGCATTCCAACGTACAACTGAACAAATTTTTTTTTCTAACTTAATATCACCTGGATATTTATATTCATCATTTACATGAATTGTATTAATATAATCTAAATTATTTTTTTTTAAAAAATGAGTATTTTTTAATATATGTAATTTTAAAATTTTATTTATTAAAAAAGTAACCCTGTTAATACCATCTCTTTTAATTACTGAATTAATAGAATCTATCCATTCTTTAGTTTCAGTTGGATCAATATCTTTAAAAATATTTTTTGACATACTTTTCTAACCTTTAAAAGTATTAAACATTTAACATTTAAAAAATCTAATTTTTATAAATACAAATTATTTATTTAAAAAATGTTATATAATATATATTATATATAATTAAATATATTTTTTAAAAAAATTATCATTAACCTTATGAAAAAATTCACTTCTAATATTTTTATTATATCATTCAATTTATTCAATATTTTTTAAATAAAATATAAATTTATAAATTATAATTAATGTAATCTAATTACATTCAATAATAATAAAAATATTTTTTATAATTATATAATCTCGATAGATTTTCTAATTAATAAATGGAATGAATCAAAATCTTTATTATCAATAAAATTTAAATATATATTTTTCTCTTTTTCAAATTCTATAAAAAAAATTTTAATTAATGTTTTAATTACATTATTTTTTATTGATTCTAACATTGATTGAAACATAAAAAATGATTCTCTTTTATATTCTTGTTGTGGATCTTGTTGAGCATACCCCCTTAAATAAACACTCTGTCTTAATGAATCTACTGCATTTAAGTGTTCTGTCCAAAAAATATCTAATATTTGTAACATTACTGACTTTTCAATCATATTTGAATATTTTTTTAAAACACTAGATGTATTATTATTGTAACTAAATTGTATTGTAGTAACAATTAAATCAATTAATTTATCAACATTTTCATATAAAGTAGTATCATGTTCTAAAAATTTATTTATTGATTTAATAAAATAAAAATTATTTTTTAATTCTTGCTCTAAAGAAAAAAAACTATCAAGATTAATTGAATTTCCTGAAATATATTGTCTAATACAACAATATATACGATCTTTTAAAATACACAAAATATAATCATGAATACTAGATTTATTAATTAATTTATTTCTTTCATTATATATTACTGAACGTTGCTCATTAATAATATCGTCATATTCTAATAATTGTTTTCTAGAATCAAAATTTTGATTTTCTACTTTTTTTTGTGCTTGTTCAATAGATTTACTTAACCAAGAGTGTTCAATAGATTGACCTTCTTTCATGCCAATAGTTTTCATAAAATAAATAACTCTTTTTGAAGCAAAAAGACGCATTAAAGAATCATCTAGTGATAAATAAAATCTTGATGAACCTGGATCACCTTGCCTACCAGATCTTCCTCTTAATTGATTATCAATCCTACGAGATTCATGTCTTTCTGTACCAATAATATGTAATCCTCCTGATTCAACAACTAATCTATTTTTATCTCTCCATAATTTTGAAACAAAACTATTTTTTTGAGATAAATATCTTCTCTTATTACTATTATCTATTAAAATACCTCCCAATACAATATCCGTTCCTCTTCCAGCCATATTAGTAGCGATAGTAACAGCTCCGGGTTCTCCTGCTTTAGATATAATAAGAGCTTCTTGAGAATGAATTTTAGCATTTAAAACATTATGTTTTATATTTAGTTGACTTAATAATTTAGAAATTTGTTCAGATTTTTCAATAGAAACTGTTCCAACTAATACAGGCTGTTTTCGACGAACACAACTACGTATATCAGAAATAATTGCATTAATTTTATCTTGTTTAGAAAGATACACTAAATCTGGCATATCTTTTCGAATCATTGGTTTATTTGTTGGAATAACTACCGTATCTAATTTATAAATTGAATTAAATTCAACAGCTTCTGTTGCAGCTGTACCAGTCATTCCTGATAATTTAACATACAAACGAAAATAATTTTGTAAGGTTATAGTAGCTAAAGTTTGATTATCATTCTGTATAAAAACATTTTCTTTTGCTTCTATTGCTTGATGTAATCCGTCAGACCAGCGTCTACTTGACATAATTCTTCCAGTATGTTCATCAACAATAATTATTTTTTTATTTTGAATAATATAATCTATATCTTTTAAAAAAAGATAATGTGCTTTTAATGCTAAAAGTATATGATGAATAAAAAAAATGTTTTCAGGTAAATATAATAATTCTTTTTTTGATATAAAATTATATTTTACTAATAATTTTTCTACCTTGACTAATCCGATTTCAGTCAAATAAACTTGACGTTGTTTATAATCTATATAAAAATCACCCATTTTACAAATTTTATTACAGTGTTTTTTATTTTTTGGTACTAAATATATAATAAGAGAATTAATACGATTATATAAAGAACTACTATTTTCTATAGATCCTGAAATTACTAATGGTGTACGAGCTTCATCAATTAAAATAGAATCAACCTCATCAACTAAAGCAAAATATAATTTTCTTTGAACTTTCTGTGTATTACAAAAAACCATATTGTCACGTAAATAATCAAAACCATATTCATGATTTGTACCGTATGTAATATCAGCTAAATATGCTTTTCTTTTATCTTCTTGTGACATACCTGAAATATTTATACCAACACTCAAGCCTAAAAACTCAAATAAAATACGATTTTTATTTGCGTCTCTTTTTGCAAGATAATCGTTCATTGTAACTATATGCACCCCTTTACCTAAAAGTGCATTTAAATATGCGGGTAATGTAGCGGTCAGCGTTTTTCCTTCTCCTGTGCGCATTTCGGCAATACATTTTTTATGTAAAATAATCCCACCTAAGATTTGTACATCAAAATGTCGCATACCAAAAATTCTTTTACTAGATTCACGAATTACAGAAAAAGCCTCAGGAAGTAATGAATCTATTGTATCTCCATTTTTTAATCGTAATTTAAATTCATATGTTTTTTTTTTTAATTCATGATCTGATAAATTTAATAGATCTTTTTCTAAACTATTTATTTTAATAACAAGATCATTTAAATTTCTTAAAACACGTTCATTTCGGCTAAGAAAAAAATTATTAATTAGTTTACCTAACATACTAAAATCTCATATTTTGCTAATACAAAATGTAAAAAGTTTATATAAAATTAAAGAAAATATTTTCATAAAAATATTAATTTATTGAAAATTTTCATAAAAATAAAAAATAAAATTATATTATATATTGTTCACAATATGATTGTGAATAAAATTATATTAAATAATATAAAGAAAATTTTTTTTATTTATAAAAATATTTAAAGTTTATTTATTTAAAAATTTTTAATTAATTAAACTATCCATTATATTATTATATGATATAATATATTATTATTATATAAGTAAAATAAATTTTTATATAAAATATTTATTTTAAAATAAAAATAAATTTTTTTAATAAAAATACAATATATTCGTTTAATTAAATTTAATAAAAAATTAAATAATAAAAATTATATATTATTAATTTTAATAATGAATAATAAAAATTATTAATCATATTTAAAAAAATTAAAATAATTTTTACAAATAAAAGTATAAAAAAATTTATATATTTAATTAAAATATTTCTAATATATTGAATAATAATTAGGATATGAAGCAGATAAAAAATATAGTCCATGCGGTGGAACAGTAGAATAAATTTTATTTATATCTTTATTATGTAAAATTATTTTAGTCCAATTAACACTATGTTTAGATAATCCTATAGAAATTAAACAACCTACTATATTTCTCACCATATGATATAAAAAAGAATTAGCAGTAATATCAATAATTACAAAATCATTTATATTATATACTAATAAGGAAATTATTTTCCTATTAGGAGATAAAGATTGACATCCACTACTTTTAAAAGAAGTAAAATCATGTTGACCAAGTAAAAAACTAGAACTATATTGCATTTTTTGTATATCTAATACATCTTTTACATAAAAATAATATTTTGTCATAAAACTAGATTGTCTATTTTTATTTAAAATAATATATCTATAAGAACGAGATATAGCAGAAAATCTAGCATTAAAATTAGATGAAACTTCTTTTATCCATAAAACTTTTATATCATATGGTAACAAAGAATTTACACCTTTTAACCAAACGTTATTACTACGTATAGTATTAGTACTAAAATGAGCAATCTGTTTAATAGCATGTACACCACGATCAGTTCTTCCCGCACAAACTATATCTACTTGATGATCAGCAATTTTTGAAAAAGCTGTTTCTACACATCCCTGTAAAGTTAATACAGATCTTTGTTTTTGCCAACCATAATACATACTTCCATCATATTCTATACCAAAAACAAACTTCATTTACTTTTCCTAAATATATAATTTAATAAACGTGATATAAAAATATAAACAGATTATATATAAATATTATTTATATATTTTCTATTTATATAAATAATTTTTATTATATCAATGTTACTTGACATTAGATGCCAAAATATGGCATTTTCTACATATAAAAAAGAAAATTTTAAATTTAAAAATAATTCTTTAATAAAATACATTTCAAATATTTAAATATATATTCTTTCTTTATTTAAATTAAAAATTAAAAAATAAAATAAAAAATTTTATATACACTAAAAAGTACATTATATATAAAATATCTACTAAATATTATTTTTATAAAAATATAATATATTTTTGAACATTAATATTTATTAAAATAAATTTAATTAAAAATTTTAAATAATAAATATTTTATAAAAATTTAATTTATGTATATAATTTAAAAAATTCTAAATTATTAAAATAAATTATATATCTCATATATATACATTATATATGTTATATATGATATAGAAAATAAAATTTATTTTTCATTTATTTAAATTATACTAATTTCAAAAAACTATATAAAAACATAAAAATAAAGTAGATATTAACATATGAATCATATTATAAAAAAAAATCATAATATATCTCAAAAAAAAATTAGTAAAAATTCTATAAAAGTATTATATAGATTAAATAAATCAGGTTATGAAGCATATTTAGTAGGAGGAGGAGTTAGAGATTTATTATTAGGAAAAAAACCTAAAGATTTTGACATTGCTACTAACGCTAAACCAAATGAAATTAGGAAATTATTTAAAAATTGTCGATTAATAGGAAGACGATTTATTATTGCTCACTTAATATTTAAAAGTGAAATTATAGAAGTATCAACATTTAGAGCTAAAAATAATAATATAGAAAATAATAAATTATGCAGTAATTCTAAAAAAATAAACAATGGTATGTTATTATTTGATAATACTTTTGGAAAAATAGAAGAAGATGTATATAGAAGAGATTTAACAATTAATGCGTTATATTATAGTATAAAAGATTTTGGAATTAGAGATTATGTTGGAGGTATAAAAGATATAAAATTAAAAATAATACGATTAATAGGCGATGCTGAAACAAGATATAGAGAAGATCCTGTACGTATGTTAAGAGTAATTCGTTTTTCTGTAAGATTACATATGCATATAGATAAAAAAACTGCAGAACCAATAATTAAATTATCAAATTTACTAAAAAATATACCACCTGCACGATTATTTAGTGAATCTATAAAATTATTTTGTTTTGGGTATGGTTATTTAACCTACATAAGATTAAGAAAATATTCTTTAGTATATCCTCTTCTACCATTTTTATTTCATACTCTTAGTAAAAAAAATACAATATTTTTAAAGAATATTATTATAAAATGTTTAAAAAAAATAGATTCTATTATTAATAAAAAACCTATATGTTATCCATCCTTCTTATTTGCTACATTATTATGGTATCCACTAATAGAAAAAATACAAATATTATTAAATACTAAAAAATTAAAATATTCTAAAGCATATTTTATTTCTGTAAATTATATTTTAAAAAAATATTCAGTTCTATTAGGCATTCCTAAAAATATTATTTTAATTATTAAAAAAATATGGAATTTACAAAAAGATATAGAAATGAAAAAAAAATATGAAATTAAAAAAATCATTCAAAATAATAATTTTTTTCAAGCTTTAGAATTAACTACACTACGATCAAAAATAGAAAATAAAATTGAACTAAAAAAAATTTTATTTTTTTGGAATAAAAAAAAAACTTTTTTTTAAAAAAAATAATAATATATATTATTATATTTATACATAGATGAATAGAATCTATAAAAATTATAGTATAATCATACTATTAAAATTTTTTAAAAAATATATTGATAAATATATATTTATAATATAAATATTAGTTAGAATTAAATCTTTGTAAATATATAAAATTAAAAGAAATACATTTTATATATATAAAATATTTTATTTTAAAAAAAATACATTTTATAATAAAAATATAATTTTAATTTTTAATGATTTACAAAAAAATAATAAAAAAAAAAATATTAATAATATGATATAATTTATTAGTTTACCTAAAAATATCTTTATATGATAAATATTATATTTATAAATAAAAATATTTATATTCTAAAAATTTTTCATATCATTCATAAAAATAAAATCAAAATTATATATATGTTCTAATAAATATATACTATTAATCAATATATTTTATATATAGTATTTAATACTATCAAAAACAAAATAAATCTAAATAATTTTTTTAATAAGAGATTACATTTATGAAAACGTTAAAATTTGGAGGTACATCACTTGCAAATGCAGAAAAATTTATACAAGTATCTTCAATTATTACTGATCAAATAAAAAATAATCAAATATCTGTAGTATTATCAGCTCCTGCTACTATTACAAATAAATTAGAAAACGCTATTAAAAAGTGTATAGAAAAAAACGCTATTCCTCTAAAAAAACTAAATATTATTAAAAATTTTTTCTTTAATTTAATAAAAAGCATACATTTATTAGAAAACAAATATCCTAAAAAGAAGATACAAAAAAAAATAATTATACAATATAAAAAACTATATGATAAATTTTCTAATATTCAATCATTAGAAAAATGTCCAGATAATATATACGCAAAAATAATTAGTATAGGAGAAATTCTTTCTATACAATTAATGAGTGAATTATTAAAAATAAAAAAAAATAAAATTATGATAATTAATCCAGTTAAATTAGTAGCAGCAACTGATAATTATCTTAATGCTATCGTAAATATAAATAAGTCAAAAAAACGTTTTCAAAAATTAAATTTTTCAAATGTAAATGTTGTTCTTATGCCAGGATTTATAGCTGGAAATAAATTAAAAGAACTTGTTGTTTTAGGAAGAAATGGGTCTGATTACTCTGCAACAATTTTATCTATATGCACAAACTCTCATACTTGTGAAATTTGGACTGATGTAAATGGAATATATACAGGAGATCCTAATATAATATCAAATGCCCGTTTATTATCAGAAATAACATATCAAGAAACACTAGAATTAGCTTATTTGGGAGCCAAAGTAATTCATCCTGCTTCTATAAAACCTTTAAAAAAATATAATATACCATGCATTATTAAAAATACAAATAATATACAACACCCGGGAACTATTATTAGTAATAAAAATAAAAAAAATGATAAAAAAATTAAAGGAATTACATATTTAAATAAAATTATTTTAATAAATATATTTATATCAAAAAATTATAATATAGAAAAAATATCATATAAACTATTAAAGTATTTATCCTCTAATAATATTATTACATATTTATATAAACAATCTCTATCAGATAACAGAATTAGTTTTTATTTTCAAAAAAATTATTCGATTAATATTAAAAATGAATTAGAAAAAATTTTTAGCATAGAAATACAAAAAAAAATATTAAAACCAATTATTTTATTAAAAAAACTGAGTATTATTTCTATAATTAGTAGTAATATTACAAAAAATAACACTATAATTTTAAAAAAAATCTGTTCAATTATAGATAGTTTTAATAATAAAATATTATTTATATCACATAATATATCAAATATATCATTATCAATAGTATTAAAAGATATAAATATTATTAAAATAATAAAAAACATTCATAATTTAATTATCAATAAAATAGTACCAATAAATATTTTCTTAATTGGTATTGGGGGAGTTGGATTAGAACTACTAAAAATAATTTTCGCTCAACGTAAAATATTGAAAAAAAAATTTATTCAAATAAATATTAATCTTATTGCAAACTCTAAAAAATATATCATAAATAAAAAAAATATTAAACAAAAGAAATGGATTAATAAATTTAAAAACTCTACCAGGGTTTTTTATTTAAAAAATATTTTAAATTTAGCAAAAAAAAACGGTTATTTAATTCCTATTTTTATAGATTGTACATCAAGTCAAAATATTGCTAATCAATATAATTTAATTATGAAATCTGGATTTCATATTATTACAGCTAATAAAAAATCTAATTCATCAAAATTATCTGAATATATAAAAATAAGAAATACATCTAATAGATATAATAAAAAATTTTTTTATGAAACACACGTTGGAGCAGGTTTACCAGTTATTCAAAATTTAAAAAATTTAATAGATTCAGGTGACCGTTTAATTAAATTTCAAGGAATTCTTTCTGGTTCAATGTCATATATATTTGGAGAGCTAGATAATAATAAAACATTATCAGAAGCTACAAAAAATGCTAAAAAATTAGGATTTACAGAACCAAATCCAAAAGATGATCTATCAGGAATTGATATAGCTAGAAAATTATTAATTCTCTCAAGGGAATTTGGATATTCTTTAGAACTTTCTGATGTTAAAATAGAAAAAATTTTACCTGATTATTTAAAAAAAATAGATAATAAAAAAGTTTTTTTGTCTAAATTAAAAAAAATAGATAATTTATTTATTAAAAAAGTAAAAAAAGCTAAAAAAGAAAAAAAAGTATTAAGATTTATTGGTACTATAAAAAACGATGGTCAATGTAGCGTAAAAATAAAATCTGTAAATAATAAAAATCCATTATTTTATATCAAAAATGGAGAAAATATATTTGTTTTTTATACAAAATATTATCAACCAATTCCTTTAATACTACGTGGTTACGGGGCTGGAAATAGTGTAACCGCATCAGGTATTTTTTCTGATTTATTGCGTATTGTATTATAATATTAAGAGTTTAAAATAATGATAAAAATTTATGCTCCCGCTTCTATTGGAAATGTTGGTGTTGGTTTTGATATTTTAGGAGCAGCTATTATTCCAATAGATGGCACTTTACTGGGTGACTGTATATCGATACAATCATCAAATACTTTTCAATTCAACTGTCATGGAAATTTTTCTGATCAATTACCAAAAGATATAAAAAAAAATATTATATGGCAAGCATGGAACTGGTTTAATGAAATAATAAAAAAAAAAATACAAATATCTATTACACTCGAAAAAAATATGCCAATTGGTTCTGGTTTGGGATCTAGCGCTTCATCTATAGTAGCTAGTGTACTAGCTTTAAATCAATTCTATAAAACAAATCTTAACAAAAAAGAATTAATAGATATTATGGGAAAATTAGAAGGAAATATATCAGGTAGTGTGCATTATGATAATGTTGCACCATGTTATTTAGGTGGTTTACAATTAATTACAGATGATAAAAATCATCTCACACAAAAACTTCCTATATTTGATAATTGGCTTTGGGTAATTGCATGGCCCGGTGTTACATTATCTACTTCTACCGCAAGAAATATTTTACCACTAACATATGATAAAGAAAAATGTATAAAAAATAGTCGAAATTTATCTACTTTTATACATGCTTTATATACTAAAAAATCAGAATTAGCAATTCGAGTTATGATAGATACTATTGCTGAGCCTTATCGAATTCCGTTAATACCTAATTTTTTAAAAATAAAAGATGCAGTAACTAAGTTAGGTGCTTCAACATGTAATATTTCAGGTTCTGGACCTACTTTATTTTCAATATGTCTAAATTTTTCTATTGCAAATAAAGTAAAAAAATGGTTAGAAAAAAATTATATTAAAAATAAAAAAGGATTTGTATATATTTGTAAAATTGATCAGTTAGGTGCTAGAAAAATAAGGATCTAAAATGAAATTATATAATTTAAAAGATAATAATGAAGAAGTAAATTTCTTAAATGCTATTAAGTATGGTTTGGGAAAAAAACAAGGATTATTTTTTCCAAAATATTTACCAAAATTTAATACTAAAGTATTAGAAAATTTAATAAAAATGAATTTTATCGATCGTAGTACACATATATTATCACATTTTATTTCAGATGAAATATCATTAAAAGATTTAAAAAAACAAATTAAAATAGCCTTTTCTTTTACCAAACCAATTATTGTACCTGTTACTAAAAACATTTCATGTTTAGAATTATTTCACGGACCAACATTAGCTTTTAAAGATTTTGGAGCTAGATTTATGGCTCAAATGCTTTCATATTGGAAAAATAAAAATTCTATCATGACAATACTAACTGCTACTTCAGGAGACACTGGTGCTGCAGTTGCTCATGCATTTTATCGTATGAATAATATTCGAGTTGTTATTTTATATCCTAAAGGTAGAGTCAGTAAGTTACAAGAAATATTATTCTGCACATTAGGAAAAAATATACATACAATTGCTATTGATGGAAGTTTTGATGATTGTCAATATTTAGTAAAACAATCTTTTAACGATAAAAAATTAAAAAAAAAGATTGGTTTAAATTCAGCTAATTCAATTAATATTAGTAGATTGTTAGCTCAAATATGTTATTATTTTGAAGCATTTGCATTAATTCCATCTAAATATCATAATAATATAGTTATATCTATTCCTTGCGGAAACTTTGGTAATTTAACAGCGGGATTAATTGCTAAATCATTAGGATTACCAATTAAATCTTTTATTGCTGCTACTAATTCCAATGATACTGTACCTAGATTTCTAAAAAGTGGACAATGGAAACCAAAGAGTACAGTGTCAACTATTTCAAATGCTATGGATATTAGTCAACCAAATAATTGGCCTAGAGTAGAAGAGTTATTCAAAAGAAAAAAATGGAATTTAAATAATTTAAAATCTGAAAGTGTATCTGATGCAGAAACTATAAAAACAATACAAGAATTATATAAAATTGGATATACATCAGAGCCACATGCAGCTATAGCGTACAAAGTATTAAAAAAACATATTCAAAAAACAGATTTTGGTTTATTTTTAGGAACTGCTCATCCATCTAAATTTCAAAATACTGTAGAAGAAATATTAAATATAAAATTAAAATTACCAAACTCTTTACATTCTAGAGTAAATTTAAAAAATTTTTCACATAGTATGAAACCAGATTTTTTAAAATTAAAAAAATTTTTATTAAAAAATATTTAATAAATCTTAAAATTTAGAGAGGAATATATACACCTCTCTAAATAATAATAGAGTAAATATCATTATAATTTATATATTAAATAAAAAATTTATAATATCACCATCTTGCACAACATATTTTTTTCCTTCACTACGTATTTTTCCTAATTTTCTAATTTCATTCATGCTACAATATTTTATTAAATCGTTATATGAAGTTATTTGAGCTCTAATAAATCCTTTAGAAAAATCAGTATGAATTAATTTAGCTGTTTGTATTGCTGTTTTTCCTTTCTTAAAAAGCCAAGATCTAACTTCCTTAGAACCTGCCGTAAAAAATGTTTCTAATTGTAGAATATCACATAATTTTTTAATAATTTTTTTACAATCAATAAAATCAATATATAACATATTTTTTTTAGACAAATCATTATCAACATAATTTAACTTAATATTATTATTTTCCTTTAATATTATAGAAAAAATGATTGATTTATTAATATTTTTATTTTTAAAAAATTTATCTAAAAAAAAATTCATATCTATATTGTATTCTGTATTTACAATATAAATTACAGGTTTTAAGGTTAAAAACTGATATTGTTTTAATTTTTTAAGTTCATCTTTAGTAAATATAACATCTCTTAAAGCTAATCCGGCTTGTAGTTGACAAATACAACGATTTATTAAATTTAATATTACTTTTTGATTAATATCTTTTGTAAATTTAGCTAATGAATTTCTTTTAATAATCTTTTCACATAAATCTAAGTCAGATAACATTAATTCTGTATTAATAATATCAATATCTCGAACTGGATCAATTTCATTATATATATGAATTATATTGGTATCTTTAAAATAACGTATAACATGTATAAGAGCATTACATTCTCTAATTTTTTCTAAAAATTTATTCCCTAAACCTTCTCCTTTAGAGGCTCCTTTTACCAAACCTGCAATATCAATTAAAGTAATAATACTAGGAACAATATTTTTTGATAATACACAATTGGCAATTTTTTCTAATCTAGTATCAAATACTGATACAATACCTATATTAGGATTAATAGTACAAAAAGGAAAATTTTTTGATGGAATATTTAATTTTGTTATCTTATTAAATAATGCTGATTTTCCTACATTAGGTAAACCTATAATACCAAATTTATATACCACAATAATTCACACCTATGAAATAAAAAATCTTATTAATTAAAAATAACTTTATTTGTTTAAAACAATTTTTTTATTTTTTAAAAAATCTTTTTTGTAGATATTATCTTTAGTCAAAAAAATAAATTCAAAAATTGCTTTTATAATCATTTTTTTTTCTATAATACTAGGATTATTTAAAACAAAATTTGATACATTTTTTTTTAATTTTGGTCGACCAATACCAATATTTAATTGCATAAAAGTACTTTTATTTTTAAAAATATCAATAATACTTTTAACTCCATTATGACCATTATAAGATGTACCTATTTTTATTTTTAATACCCCAGGAAGTAAATCTAATTCATCTCGTACTATTAAAATTTCAGATAACTTAATTTTATAAAAAGATGATAAAGCATATACAGAATTACCATTTAAATTCATAAAAAGATTTGGTCGTAATAAATAAATTTTATTATTTTTTAATTTAATAGAAGATATAAATCCTAAAAATCTTTTTTTTAATTTCAATGAACTTTTATAAAAATCAGATAACATGTTAATAAACCAAAAACCAACATTATGTCTTGTTTCATAATATTTATGAAAAGAATTTCCTAAACCTACAATCATTTTTATTTTTTTCAAAAAAAACCTACTTTAAAATGTGATTTTGATTAATAAAAAAATACTTGTATAATTTATCAATAAAAAAATAAAATTATATTATATATATAATATAATTATATAATTTTTATGATTAAAAAATTTATTTTTATAAAAAGAATATAAAATTTATTTATATAATTTTCATAAAATTTTATAAAATAAAAAATAATTAATTTTTATATTATGATAATATAAATTGCATTTATAATAAAAAATATTTAAAAGTCAATTTTAATATTTTACTAAAAGAAAACTTTTTATTTACTAAAAATAAATATTAATATTTTTGTTAAATAAATTTCAATTATAAAAAATAGAATTTATACTTTTGTATAAAATTTTAAATTTCAAATATAAAATAAAATTATAATAACATATATACAAAAAATCATTTTATTTAAATATGTTAGATTATTTTAAAAAAATGATTATGATCTTATATAAAAAAACTAATTTATTACACTAAATACTGAAATTGAGATTCATATGTATATAAAGCAAAATTTACGAGTTACTCTAAATAATCGATTTAGAGGATTTTATCCTGTTGTTCTAGATATAGAAAGTGCAGGATTTAATGCAAAAACAGATGCTTTATTAGAAATTGCTGCTGTAACATTAAAAATGAATGAATTTGGTTGGTTGCAAATAGATGAAACTTTACATTTTCATATTATACCTTTTCAAGGTTCTGTTATAAAAGCAGAATCTGTAGCATTTAATAAAATTGATCCATTTAATCCTCTTAGAGGAGCAATTAGTGAAAAAAATGCGTTAGAATATATATTTGAATTAGTAAAAAAAAAAATCAGTATCCATAAATGCAAAAAAGGAATATTAGTAGCACATAATGCAAATTTTGATCATAATTTTTTAATGGCTGCTGCTAAAAGAACAAAAACAAAAAAAAATCCTTTTCATTCATTTACTACCTTTGATACTGCTACACTTAGCGGTTTAATTTTTGGACAAACTGTTCTGGCAAAAGCGTGCAAAATTGCAGGAATTCCATTTGATACTGTGCAAGCACACTCCGCCTTATATGACACTATGCAAACAGCATATCTTTTTTGCGAAATCGTGAATAGATGGAAAAGAATCGGGGGATGGCCTCCAAATATATCTCATCGAAAAAGAAATGATGAGATATAAACATACAATATATTTAATATTATTGAAAATTATATACTAGATTTTATATTATTCTTACAGTTTTGAACTAAATTTAATAATTCTCCACTACGAAACATTTCTAAAATAATATCACACCCTCCAATCAAATTTTTATTAACCCACAACTGAGGAAAAGTAGGCCATTTTGAATATTTAGGTAAAGCTATACGAATATCATCATTTTGTAAAACATCAACGTAAAAAAAATCAGAAGTACAATATGATAATGCTCGTACTGCTCGAGCTGAAAAACCGCAACTTGGGTGCTCAGGTGAACCTTTCATATATATAACAATACTATTTTCCTGTAATTGTTTTTCTATTTTATTAAAAATATCTATCATTTTTAAAATCACTCTTTAAAGTTAAAAATATATCAAAAAATAAAATAAAAAAATATATTTTTATTTTATAATAATAAAATTAAATTAATAAAAAAAATATATATAATATTGTTTAAATTAAACAAATCTATTATAATATAATTTATATATGGGGCTGATTATGGATTTGACAAAATATACAAAAATTTTTGTTGCATGTCGAGGGTTGGTTTGCCTCGATAAAAAACCAATTTAAAACAAAAGCAAAAAATAAAACTTACGCTTTAGCAGCTTAAAAAACTAGATAAAGCCCTTTCTTTCTAATCTATTTTTCTTCTCTTTAAATAGAATAGATATATTTTGAAAGGTTATATAAAAAGAGATAACTATATTCGATTAATCTTGAAAGAATATAGTGATATTTAAAATCAAGATAAAAAATAATACTTTGTTTATTAAGTATTATTTAATAAAAAAAATAAACTAAACATGTAGAGCAATAATCTCAGTTATTTTGGACGCGGGTTCGAATCCCGCCAGCTCCAAAAATATCTAATAAAAAATTCAATTAAATATATATCATATGAAAAAAAATATAAATAAAATATAATTATTTATATATTTTTTCAATAAAAAGAAATTATTTTAATAATTTAAATTTTTTAATTATTTTGTTTAAAAAAAATAATTAAATTTAATTATTTTTTTTAATTAAACCAATTTAATAGAGAAAAAAATGCAAAAAAAAAAAATTAAAGATTATAAAAATAAAGAAATAGAAAAAAATATTAAAGATAAAAAACAAGAAAAAAAAATAAAAAAATTTAAAAAAATAGAAGAAAAAATTTCTTCTTTAATAAAAAAAAAAAAAAAAAAAAAATTAAAATATTATGCTGATATAAATAATATAAAAAAAAATAATAAAAAAAAAATTGATTTAATTAAAAATAATCAAATTAAAAATTTTTTAAAATCTATTGTTCCTATTATTGATAAAATTGACAAATTAATAAAAATATCTCAAAATTCAAATTTAACACAAAATACAATAATAGAAGGTATACAATTAACAAAAAATATATTTGAAAAAAATTTAAAAATATGGCGTATAAAAAAAATAGATCAAGTCAATATAGCATTTAATCATAATATACATACGTTACAAGATAAAAATATAAATAATAATCTATCAAATAATTCAACAATTAAAAACATTAAAAAAAATGGATATATTTTTAAAAATAAAATTATTAAAAAAGCAATTGTTACAATATAGACTATATAGATATAGGATTAAAAATCTATCTATAAAAAATAGATAATTTAATATATCATATTTTTAAACCAATTAATTGGTTGTTTTTTTTGATGTTTTAATAATTTATTTGTTTTTGAAAAATGTCTGCATCCAAAAAAACCTCGAGAACATGATAATGGTGATGGATGCGGGGCTTTTAATATAAAATGTTTTTTTTGATTAATAAGATTATATTTAGAAAAAGAAAAAGAACCCCATAGTAAAAATACTACTCCCGTACAAAACTTGTTAATAAATTTAATTACTTGATCAGTAAAAATTTCCCACCCTATTCTCCTATGAGAACCAGGAACACTATCTGAAACAGTTAATATTGAATTTAATAATAAAACTCCTTGTTTTGCCCAAGGTTCTAAACAATTAAACATTTTATTTTTATGAAATAAAAAATCATTTTGTAATTCTTTAAAAATATTTTTTAAAGAAGGTGGAGTTGGAATTTTATTAGGAACAGAAAATGATAATCCATGAGCTTGACCTACATGACAATAAGGATCTTGACCTAAAATTACAACTTTAACACTTAATAAAGGTGTCATTAAAAAGGAATTAAAAATCATTTTCTTAGGAGGATAAACTATAGTATGTTTTTGTATATATTTAATTTCATTAAACAAATTAATAAAATATGTTTTTTTTTTTCTATAGAAAATAAATTAGACCATGAAATATTCTTATTAATTATCATTATAATATACCTTTATTAAGATTAAAAAATAAAAATTACTATTTTTTCTAATTAAAAATAGAATTAATTTAAATATATTGTCATATAAAAAAATAATTTTATTTAATTATTATATAAAAATATGAATAAAAAAACATTTTTTTAAATAAAAATATAATAATAAAAAATATGATATAATATAATATATCATAAATAAATTATGAATACTTAATTATAAATATAATTTTATTCTATTTAATCGAGGTAAAAATAAATATGATTCTAGTATCTCAACAAGCTCCTAATTTTATTGCACCTGCTGTTTTACCGGACGGTCAAATAATTAATAATTTTAATCTAAAAAAATATTCAAAAGGAAAAAAAACTATTTTATTTTTTTGGCCTATGGATTTTACTTTTGTATGCCCTTCAGAATTAATAGCATTTAATAACTTATATAATGAATTTAAAAATAGAGAAGTATATATTGTAGGTGTATCTATTGATTCAGTATATGTACATAATGCATGGAGAAATACATTACCAGATTCAGGTGGAATTGGTTTAATAAAATTTCCTATGATATCAGATATAAAAAGAAACATACAAAAATCATATGGAATAGAACATCACGAATTAAAAATAGCATTAAGAGCATCATTTTTAATAGATAACAATAATATTATTAGACATCAATCTATTAATGATCTTCCAATCGGACGTAATATTAAAGAAATAATACGAATAATTGATGCACTTCAATTTTATGAAAAATTTGGTGAAGTTTGTCCAGCCAACTGGGTTCCAGGGAAAGACGCAATTCAAGCAACACCAAAAGGAATAAATAAATATTTATCTAAAAATTTTCAAAAAATATAATTTTTTGTAAAAAATATATTTTTAAAATATAAAGATAGTTATATTTATATTTAACTAAAAATATTTATTTCATTTAAAAATAAAAAAATTATAATATATATAATGGTTCCTTTCTATCATTGTATATATTTAATATATAAAAAAATATAAAAATATTATAAATAATTAATATTAATTTATATATTAAATAAATAAAACTATCTATTTTTTTTAATAAAAACACAAAAACTAATTATTAAATCATTAAATATGATTTAAATAATAAATATTAAATATAAAATTATATTATTGAGATCACAAATCTATGAAAGACATTGCACTAGAAATCAAACAGGTCAGTATTGAAGAAGAGTTAAAAAGATCTTATCTTGATTATGCTATGTCTGTAATAATAGGCCGAGCTTTACCTGATGTAAGAGATGGATTAAAACCAGTTCATCGAAGAATATTATTTGCTATGAATATATTAGGTAATAAATGGAATAAACCTTATAAAAAATCTGCTAGAATTGTAGGAGATGTAATAGGTAAATATCACCCTCATGGAGATTCTGCAGTATATGATGCTATTGTACGAATGGCTCAACCATTTTCCTTGAGATATACACTAATTGATGGACAAGGTAATTTTGGATCCATTGATGGAGATTCTGCTGCAGCTATGAGATATACTGAAATACGTATGTCTAAAATAGCACATGAAATGTTGAGTGATTTAAAAAAAAATACAATAAATTTTGTTTTAAATTATGACGGCACAGAAAAAATACCAGAAATTTTACCTACTAAAATTCCTAATTTATTAATTAATGGTTCTTCTGGTATTGCTGTAGGAATGGCTACAAACATTCCTCCGCATAACTTAAAAGAAGTAATTAATGGATGTATAGCATATTTAGATAATCCAAGTATTTCTTTAAAAAAACTTATGGTATACATACCAGGTCCAGATTTTCCTACAGCAGGTATAATCTATGGAAAAATTGGTATTCAAGAAGCTTACCGTACAGGAAAAGGAAAAATATCAATTAGATCTAGATATTTAATAGAGATAAATAAAAAAAATAAAAAAGAATCACTTGTTATCTATGAATTACCTTATCAAGTTAATAAATCAAAATTAATTGAAAAAATAGCTATTTTAGTAAAAGAAAAAAAAATTAATGGTATCTCAAATATACGCGATGAATCAGACAAAGATGGTATGAGAATAGTAATTGAAATAAAAAAAGATTTTATTACTAAAGTTGTTCTTAATCAACTATATACACTAACATCTCTACAAACATCTTTTGGTATCAATATGGTAGCGTTGTCATCATCTGGACAACCGAAAAAAATGAGTTTAAAAAATATAATAAATGAATTTATTAAACATAGAAAAAATATTATTACTAGAAAGTGTATTTTTAAATTAAAAAAATACACAAAAAGAATACATCTTTTAGAAGGATTTTCTGTAGCATTAGATAATATTGATAAGATTATTAAAGTTATAAAAAGCTCAAAAAACAATAAAAAAGCAATAAAAAATCTAAAAAAAATTAATTGGAGAAAAAAAACTACTATAAAAATTAAAAACAATTTAAAAGATAATTATATAAATTTTAATTTTAGTACAAAACAAGCACATTCTATTTTAGATATAAAATTAAATAAACTTACCAGTTTAGAAAAAAATAAAATTTATCAGGAAAATAAAGATTTAAATAAAAAAAATTTATATTTAAAAAAAATACTTTCTAATTCAAAAGAATTAAAAATTATCATTAAAAATGAATTAATAGAAATAAAAAAACAATTTTCAGATCATAGAAAAACTAAAATAATTAAAAAAGTGTCAGAAATTAATATGGAAGATATAATAGTAAAAGAAAGCGTAGTAGTAACATTATCATATTCAGGATATGTAAAATATCAACCAATTTCTGATTATAATGCACAAAGAAGAGGAGGAAAAGGAAAATCAGCTGCTAAAACTAAAGAAAAAGATCATATAGCAAATTTATTAGTAGCAAACTCACATGATACGATTTTATGTTTTTCTAGTAGAGGTATATTATATTGGATGAAAGTATACCAATTACCTGAAACTAGCAGGCATGCACGAGGACGTCCAATTATTAATTTATTACCTCTTATGCAAAAAGAAAGAATTACTGCAATTTTACCTATTTCTCAATATAAATCATCTATAAATATATTTATGGCTACAGCTTTAGGTTTTGTAAAAAAAACACCATTAAATCAATTTCAAAAACCAAGAAATTCAGGAATTATTGCGATTAATTTACGAAAAAATGATGAGCTAATAGGAGTTTCATTAACTAACGGAAAAAATAATATATTAATATTTACCTCTAAAGGAAAAGTAGTACAATTTTCTGAAAAAACTATAAGAAAAATGGGGCGTACTGCTGCTGGTATATGTGGAATTAAAATTATTAATAATGATCGACTAGTATCTTTATTAGTTCCAAATAAAAAAGATGATATACTAATAGTAACTGAAAATGGGTATGGAAAAAGAACAAAAATAAACCAATTTCCTATTAAATCTCGTGCTACTAAAGGTGTTATTTCAATTCGAGTTACCCAAAAAAATGGAGTAGTAATAGGTGCTATACAGGTTAATCAAAATAATCAAATAATGATGATAACAGATGCTGGAACTCTTGTAAGAATTAGAGTTTCTGAAATAGCAATCTTAAAAAGAAATACACAAGGAGTTATATTAATTAGAACAACTAAAAAAGAAAAAGTAGTTGGTTTACAAAAATTATCGTATAATCCGTTAGAATCATAAAATTACTACATCAAATAAAAAAATTATTTATTATAGTAATTTTATGAAAATAAATCATCATTATATATTTTTAATTACTATAATATCATTTAAAATATTCTAAAAAGACTGAATGGCAGTCATAGCAGTAGTATAAATAATATCATCTACTGTTGCACCTCTAGATAAATCATTAACTGGTTTACATAAACCTTGTAAAATAGGTCCGATAGATATAATTCCTGATGATCTTTGTACTGCTTTATATGTAATATTTCCAGAATTTAAATCTGGAAAAATTAATACTGTAGCTTTACCTGCTACTTTTGAATATGGTAATTTTATATGTGCTATTTTTTTAGAAACAGCAGCGTCATATTGTATAGGACCATCAATTAATAGTTTTGGATAAGTACTTTTAACTATATCTATAGAATCTTTTATTTTATCCACAGAAATACCTGATCCTGAAGTACCAGTAGAGTACGAAAGCATAGCTACTTTAGGTGTAATACCAAGAGAATCCGCTGTTTGAGAAGACTGTATTGCAATTTTAGCTAACATTTTTGAATCCGGATATCGATTAATTGCACAATCACCATATACTAATACTTTTTTAGGAAATAACATCAAAAAAACCGAAGAAACAAATGGATCTCTACAATTATTTTGTATTAATTGAAAAGTAGGTCTAATAATATCAGCTGTTGAATGTGAGATTCCCGCTACTACACCATCTACATCACCTTGATAAAGCATCATAAGAGATAAAATAATATTACTATCTAATAAACGATAAGCATCTGAATAACTAGTAATTCCTTTATCTTTTCTTAATTTAAATAATTGATCAACATAACATTTTCTGATACTATTTGGGTTAATTATTTTAATATTTTTATGTAAAAGAAAATTATTTTTTATTGCTATATCTTTAATATATTTATTATTTCCTAATAAAATACACTTTGCTATTTTTAGTTTACTACTTATAGATGCAGATTTAATAATTTTAATATTATTACCTTCCGGAAAAATAATTTTCTTGATATTTGAACTAGCTTTTCTTTGTAAAAACAATTTAAAATTTTCTGAATAATTTTTCATAAAATATTTATTAAAAATAAGGTTTAAAAAAATATCGATTTATAATATAAAAAAATTATTTTTAAAAAAATAATTTTAATATTCCGCTTTTATAAAATTGATTTTTTTACTAAATCATAAGTTTCTTTAGCTATAATTTGATTTTCATTAGCCGGTATAACCAGTATCGGTATACTTTTAATAGAATTTATAAACATAATTTTTTTGTTATTTTTTAAATTCTTATCTATATCTAAAAAACAACCTATTAAAGATAATTTATTTATTATTTTATAACGAATTAAACTAGAATTTTCTCCAATTCCACCTGTAAATATAATAGCATCTAATCGTCCACACATTAATGAAGAATATCCACAAATATATTTAGAAACACGACGACAAAATATATCAATTGATAATTTTGCTTTTTTATTAATATTATATTTTTCTTCTAGTTTTCTAAAATCATTAGAAATAGAACTAATTCCTAAAACTCCTGAATTTTCAGTTAATATCTTTTGTACTTTATCAATAGAAATTCCTAATTTTTTAACCATATAAAAAATAATAGATGGATCAATATCTCCACATCGAGTTCCCATAACTAACCCTTCTAGTGGAGTTAAACCCATAGATGTATCTACTGATTTACCATTTACTATAGCAGTTATAGAAGAACCGCTACCTAAATGACAACTAATAATATTTAATTTAAAAATAGGTTTTTTTAAAAAAATAGAAGATTGTTTAGTTATATAAAAATGATTAATTCCATGAGCACCGTATCTACGAATAGAATAATCAGTATAAAAATGATAAGGAATAGCATACAAGAATGATTCTTTAGGTAAAGTATGATGAAATGCAGTATCAAAAACTGCCACATTAAAATTTTTTAATTTTAATATTTTTTTTAATGCTACATTAATAGCTAGTAAATGAAAAGGATTATGTAAAGGAGCAAAGATAGATGATTCTTGAATTTTTGATAAAATAAAAGAATTAATAATCATAGATTTTTTTAAATACTCTCCTCCATGAACAACCCTATGACCAATACCAATTACATTATTTAAATAATTTTTATATTGATCAATTAATATATCAAAAATCAATATAATTAACTTCTTATATGATTCTACTTTATCAAATTTTTTAAATAATTTTTTATTTTTTATAAAATTCTTTATTATTAAAGATGTAACACTGTTTACAGTTTCTACTATTCCATCAATATAAGTAACTTCTTTAATAGGATCAATAATAGAAAATTTGACTGAAGAACTTCCACAATTCAGAACTAAAATCAATTCTTTTGTCATAATATATCTCTTTTTATACAAAACAATTATTTAAAAAAAATAAAAAATCATTAAAAAGTAAAATTAATAAAAATATCATTTAGTAAATAAAAAAAATATTTTTAATGAAAAGTAATTTTTTTTTGTTCAATTGAATGAATTTGCATTTTAATAATGTCACTAACTGGATCTTCTGGGCGTTGCTCAACAAAATATAATAAATCTGAAATAGCTGCACGATAACAATTTAATTGAGAGAAAATTAGTCCTCTGTCTCGAATTTCATATGGATCTTTAGGTTTTAATGTTAACAAAATATTACTTACATTTAAAGCTAATTCTATATTTTGTTCTTCAATTAAAGCTATTTTTAGCATATCTAATATTTTCTGTGCAATAACTGATGAATTAGATTCTTTTAAATGATTATCACTTAATTCAGCTGAAGGGCTAATATTACCTTTTAACCAGGATTGTAAAATATGTTTATTAAGTATATCTCCATTAACAGGATCAATATATAATAATTTTTCTTCTAAATTTTTAAATTTTATAATTAATTGTGTTGGAAATATTATAGGAATAATTGATAAATTCAGTTGACTAGCAATATACATAAAAAATATTCCTAAAGAAAAAGAATTTCCTTGATTAGATAAGATCATTTTATCTAACCATAACATATCAGATAATTTATGTATTTTAACTGTACAACCAAAGTTCCATTTTTTATAAAAAATAAATAATAATTTTTCTAATTTTTCTGTTTCTGTTAATTTTTCAGAAATAAATAATAAAGATTCTTGAACTTTATTTTTACATATTTTCATTATGATTTTTTCTTGAAAATCACAACGAATTTTTACCATAAGTTTAACCATAATCTCAAACAAAGATGTTGTAGAAAAATCAATATTATTTAAATTTATCATATATTATCCTAAATAAATGTAAAAAATTAAAATGATATATAAAACAAAATTTTTATAAAATTAAATTTTTGTATTTAAGAAACCAAAAGTTACTCTATTACGATTAGAATAATCTTTTATAGAAGATATTTTTATAAAAAAATTGTTTTTAAAGAGTTTTCTTACTATTTTTACTTGTTTATAACAATGTTCAATATATAACCAACCTGTAGAAACAAAATAATGAAAAGCGTTTCTTATAATATATTGTATACACTCTATTCCATTTTTTCCAGACACTAAAGCAGAATAAGGTTCAAAAAAAAGATCAGAAGAATTATAGAAATCTTTTATAGATAAATATGGAGGATTACAAACAATAATATGAAATTTTTTTAAAGGAACATTTGAAAACCAGTTACTATAAATAAAATCAACATTTTTAATATTTAATTTTTTAGAATTATAACGAGCTACTTTTAATGCATCTAAACTATTATCTACTCCAATAATATTACATTTAGAATATTTTGAAGCTAATGATAAAGCGATTGCACCACAACCAGTACCTAGATCTAAAATAGTATTTTTTTTTAAAGAAATTTTTAATAAAACCTGTTCTACAAGAATTTCAGTATCTGGTCTAGGGATTAATACAAAAGGAGAAACAAAAAAAGATAAAGACCAAAATTCTTTTTTTTTTATAAGATAAGCAATAGGTTCTTTTAATTTTCTTCTATATAATAAATTATTTAAAATTAATAAATCATTTTTTTTTATTTTTTTTTTTTTATTATAAAATAATTCTATCTTTGAATATTTTAATACAAAACATAACAATATTTCTGAATCTAATTTAGATGTTTTACTATTACATAATTTTTTTTCAGAATACGATAACCATTCTATAATATTCATTATTATACACCAGTTTTTATTCTATTGTTAATAATAAATCTGCTTGATGTTCTTGTAGTAAAGGTTCTATTAATAAATCTAATTTACCTAAAATAATTTCATTTAAACGATATACTGTTAAATTAATTCGATGATCTGTTACTCGATTTTGAGGAAAATTATATGTTCTATTTCTATCTGATCTAGATCCAGTTCCCAATAAATTTCTTCTCATTACTGAATTTTCTAGTGCTTTTTTTGCATTATTTTCAGAATAAATTTTAGCTGATAATACAGATAAAGCTTTTTCTTTATTTTTATGTTGAGATCTTTCATCTTGACATTCGACAACATTTCCCGTAGGAATATGAGTAATACGAACAGCAGAATCAGTTGTATTAACATGCTGACCCCCAGCTCCAGAAGAACGAAATGTATCGATTTTTAAATCAGAAACATTTAAAATTATTTTTTTTGATTTAGGAACTTCAGGCATAATTGCTACAGTACATGATGAGGTATGTATTCTACCTTGTGATTCTGTTTGTGGAACGCGTTGTACTCTATGACCACCTGATTCAAATTTTAATCTTCCACAAGCTCCTACGCCAATTACTTTTAAAATAATTTCTTTATATCCCCCAATTTCTCCTTCATGCATATTAATAATACTTACTTTCCAAGATTTTAAATCAGCATATCTCATATACATCTTACATAATTCTCCAGAAAAAATAGCAGCTTCCTGTCCTCCAGTAGCAGCTCGAATTTCAATAAAACAACTGTTTTTGTCATAAGGATCAATAGGTAATAATAATAATTTAATTTTTCTTTCAATCTCTTTTTTTTTATTTAATAATTCATACAATTCTTCTTCAGCTAATTTAGCAATAACAGGATCATCTAATAATAACCGAGTATTTTTTATTTCTGATTTTATTGATAACCATAAAAGAAATGACTCATGTAATTTAAATAATTCTGATTTTTCTTTAGATAATTTAGAAAACTCTTCTTTATTAAATGTTGAATAATTATGTGATAATAAAGACTCTAATTCTGTATATCTTTTCATTAAATTTTGTAATTTTATAATTATTGATTTTTTCATAAAAATAAACCTATTTAATATAGAAATATAAGAGTAAAATAAAATAAATATATATCAATATATAATTAATCATATCATAATATGATTAAATATATATAATAAGAATAATCTATTTAATAAAAATAGATATTCTTAAAGAAACATTTTTTAAAAAATATTCTAATTTATTAAAAAATAATATTATAAAAAATAAATTTCTAATAAAATTTAATACATACTTTTTAAATAGGATTAAAATGGAAAACGTTAAATTATTTTCTGGAAATTCTACTCCAAGTTTATCAAAAAAAATTGCTAATCATTTAAAAATACGATTAGGAAATGCTTCTGTAAGTAAATTTAGTGATGGAGAAATTAATGTACAGATTAACGAAAATATTAGAGGGTGTGATGTTTTTCTAATACAATCTACATGTTTACCTACTAATGATAATTTGATGGAATTAATTATTATGGTTGATGCTTTAAGAAGAGCTTCTGCAGGACGTATTACAGCTGTAATGCCATACTTCGGATATGCAAGACAAGATAGAAGAATTCGATCATCTAGAGTACCGATTACTGCAAGAGTTATCGCTGATTTTTTATCTACCGTAGGAGTTGATCGAATTTTAACTATAGACTTACATTCAGAACAAATTCAAGGTTTTTTTGACGTTCCAGTAGATAATATGTTTAGTAGCAAAATTTTTTTAAAAGATTTATTAAAAATTAATTTTTTAAATCCTGTATTTGTTTCGCCTGATATAGGTGGAATAATGAGAACAAGAGAAATTGCAAAACTACTAAATGACTCTGATATGGCAATTATTGATAAACGTCGACCAACTTCTAAAATACCTAAAGTAATGAATATTATTGGACAAATAAAAAATAGAGATTGTATTTTAATTGACGATATTATAGATACCGGAACAACATTATATCAAGCAGCAAAAACATTAAGAAAAAATGGAGCTCGTCGAATTTATGTATATGCTACTCATCCAATTTTTTCAGGTAAAGCAAATCAAAACATCAAAAAAGCAAATATAGATGAAATAATAATTTGTGATACAATTCCTTTATCAAAAGAAATAAAAAGATTAAAAAATATACGCATATTATCAGTATCTAATATGTTAGCAGAAGCAATTAGAAGAATTAATAGAGAAGAATCAATTTCAGAAATGTTTGATGATTAAAAAAAATCTTTTTCAGATTAAATAATATTAATTTATTTATTAAATAATCTATTTTTTTATAATTAAAAATATTAAATTTAAAATAATAATTTTATTATTATATTTATAATTTAAAAATAAAAAATATTTACTTATATAATATAATGTTGGAAAAAATTTCAACATTATATTATAATAAATATATAATTATATATATGATATATATTGATAAATATTAAATATACTACTAATTAAATTAATAATAAAATATTTTTTATTAACAATAAAATTATAATATTTTGAATAAATTCTTTTTAGAAAAAAAATATCTTTTTACTATAAAAAATATATATTATAGAATATTAAAAATAATTTGAGGAAATAAACCTAAAATTGTAAAAATCAATCCAATAAATAAAATAAAAAATTTTTGAATAATTGGTATATAAAAATTATATTTAATATTTTTATTATATAATATTGAAGATTTATAATACAAATTATAAATAATACTCAAATAACTCTGCATTCCTATAATGCTACTTATAATCATTATAATAACTGTAATAAAAAATCTTCTTTGAATTAAATTTTTTAATATAAAAAATTTCCCCCAAAAACCTAAAGTTAAAGGAAATCCAGATAAAGATAATAAAATCATAGACATAATAATGCCTAAAATAGGATCATACCAAAATAATCCTCTTAATGAATTATCTTTAATCAAATAAATTTTTTTAGAAAAAATATTAAAATCAATAATACTTTTAATACTAAAAAAACCAATTAACCCTAATATATAACCAAATAAATAAAAATGTATTTGTCTAATAATAAATATATCTTCCTTCGAAGAATACATCAACAACAACATTAACAAAAAACCAAGATTAGAAATAGATAAATATCCTATTAATCTTTGTACTTTATTCTGAAAAATAGAAACTAAATTACCAAAAAAAATAGAAAATATAGAAACATAATATAATATAAAATATAATAATTTAATGTTATATATATACGGGATACAATAAAAAAAATGTATTAAAAATGAAAATATAGAAATTTTTGTAACAGTAGAAAAATAGATCAATGAACATGAATTAGTATTTTGATATATATCTGGAGACCATGTATGTAAAGGAAATATTGATAACTTAAAAAAAAGAGATAACAATATTATACAAAAACCAAATAAAATAATGCTTCCAAAAATAATAGACGGATAATATATAAACATTTGTGAAAGAAAAGAAAAACACAATCTACCAGAAATAAAATATATAAAAGAACATCCTAATAATAAAAAAGAAGATGAAAAAATTGACATTATCATATATATAACAATTAATAATAGATTATTCCCTGATTTAGGAAAAAACATTAAAATTCCTAATAATGGTAAGAATAATAATTCTACACCAACAAATAAAGTAGAAACATGATTAGATAAAGCAACTAAAATTCCACCTAAAGTAGACAAAAGAACAAAAAAATAAAATTCTATTGAATGATAATTACCATATAAAAACCAAGTATACGAAAATATACAAGTATAAAAACTAGAAATCAATAACATAAATATAAAAAAATAAGAATATTTATCAATTTTAATTAATTCAGAAAAATACTCTAACATAAAATATTTTGAATAAATAATAGAAATTAAACTAAAAAAAATACTAAAAATAATAACTATATATCCTAAATATGTTTTCTTTTTATAAAAAGAAATAAATAAAATTATTAAAATAGAAGAAATTAATATTAAAATTGGTAATATTGGAATAATACTATAAAATAGTCTAATCATAATGTTATTACCTATTTATTAAAAAAAGATGTGTAATATCTATATAACTGATCTGAAATTTCATAGGAAAAATGAAAAAAAATTCTAGGATATAATCCTATAAAAATAAGAAAACATGTGAAAATAATTAAAGTTATCAAATTGAAAATATTTAATTCATTTTTTAAAATAATATGCATATTAGACCCATAGCATACACGCTGTATTAACATAATAGAATAAATAGAAGATAAAAATGAAAATAAAATAAATAAATAACCTAAAATAGGATGAAAAGAAAAAATACCAAATAACATCATAAATTTACCACTAAAATTACTTGTTAAAGGAATACCTAAATTCGCAAAAGAAAAAAATAAAAAAAAAGAAGGAATAAAATACATACAAGACCATAGTCCACGCATATATAAAATATTTTGAGTTTTAATATGAGAAAATATCTTTCCGAAAATTATTAATAATGCTGCAGTAGAAAGAATATAAGATAAAAAATATAAAATAGCACCTTGATAGGAAAATACATTCTCACTATATAAAGCAGCAAAAATTATACCCATATTGGAAATTGAAGAATAAGATAACAATCTTTTTATATTTGTTTGAGAAAAAGCCATTATAGAACCATATAACATTGAAAATAAACCTAAACTAACAAAAATTAAAGAAAATATATGAGATGTACGAGGAAATAAAATTAAATGAAATCTTAATAATCCGTATATTGCTGGTTTTAATAAAAAACCAACTAAATCAACAGAACCTGAAGGAGAAATAATTTCTTGAGTATCTGGTAGCCAATCATCAAAAGGAAATAATGGAATTTTTATTAAAAAAGATAATAAAAAGCTAAACATTAAAAAAATTTCCATATATAAAGACATTGTTGTATTTTTTAATATAAAATAATTAAATGTCCAAATTCCTGAATAACTATGATAAATACAAGCTAAATTTAAAATAGAAAAAAGCAAAGTAAAACCAGATAATTGAGAATATATAAAAAATTTCCGAGAAATATAAAAAATTCTACTCTTACTTTCACAAGAATGATTCCAAAAAATAATTAAAAAATACATAGGTATTAATATTATTTCCCAAAAGAAAAAAAATAGTAACATATCCAAAGATAAAAATATACCAAACATACCTAAAACAACAAATTGTAAATAACAATAAAATAATCCAATATCTTTGTTTAAAATATTCCACTCACAAGACACTGAACACACACTAATTAAAGAAGTTAAAAAAATCATAATCAATGATAATTTATCTACACCTAAATAAAAAGAAATTCCATATCTTGGGATCCATATTTTATAAAATGAAAAAATAAATGTATTTACTAAAATATCAGAATTAGAATTTATATTAGAATAAAAGAAAAATATTGAAACTAATAAACAAATAAACATAGAAAAAAAAGCTATATAACGAGGTAATTTTTTATTTAAAAAACACGTTAAAAAAGATAATAATGCTCCGATTAATGGAACAAAAATAAAAACTAAAAGAATCATAAAATATATTATCCTTACTATATATTAATATATATAAATATAAAAAATTCATTAATACTATTAAAAATAAAGATTTTACATATAATTATTTTTATTAATAAAAATAATTAATAAAACTATAGTCAAACAAAAAATATACCATCTAATATGGTAAATAATATCTATATGTTTAATACTAAATAATTTACTTTTAAAAAAATAAATTACTTTTAAAAAAAACTTTTCTATATAAAAAAATTTTTTACTATTTAAATAATTTGATATCCAATAATATGGTTTTATAAATACATAAAAATAAAAAATATCAAAAAACCAATTATTTGAAACTAAATAATATACAGGATAAAATATAATTTCTAAATAATTTTTTCTTAAAATAAAATATCTACTTAAATAAAAAATAACAAAACCTAAAATTGAAATACTAAAAGAAATATATTCTATATATAAATAATTTTCATTTAAACTAATATCCAGTGGTATATAAACAGTTTTATGGAATATATTAGAAATGATATACCATGTAATAGGAGTGCAACCTAAACACAAAATAAATAAAGATATATCATGAAAAAAATTTTTTTCAATAGAAATAAAATTAGGTTGATTCTCTCCATGAAAAATAAAAAAAAACATTCTACATGAATAAATAGAAGTAAAAAAAATACCTAAAAAAGAACAAAATAAAAATAAATTTTCCTGTTTATTAAAAATATTTAGTAATATATCCCCTTTGCTATAAAAACTGGAAGTTATAAACGGAAATGATATTAAAGAAATCATACCAGTAAAAAAAGTTATATATATAAAAGGTATTTTATTATATAAACTACCCATTTTTAAAATATTTTGCTCATTATTTGTATGCTTTATAATAGATCCTGCTGATAAAAATAGTAATGATTTAAAAAAAGCATGACATAATAAATGTAAAAAAGCACCTTTAATATTTTTAAAACCTAACGCCAAAAACATATAACCTATTTGACTAATAGTAGAAAAAGCTAAAATACGTTTAATATTTGTTTCAAAAATAGCAGAAAAACTGGATATTAAAAGTGTGCAACACCCAATTATAGAAAGTATATATGTTATATGAACATTAAAAAAAAACAAAAAATGAACTCGAATAATTAAATAGACTCCCATAGTAACCATGGTAGCAGCATGAATTAAAGCTGATGCAGGTGTTGGACCAACCATAGCGCCTATCAACCATGTATACAATGGTATTTGAGCGGATTTTCCTATCGAAGCAATAAATAAACAAAAGGAAATCCAAAACAAATAACTAGTATGATAATTTAAAAACATAATTTCTTTAGTAAGATATTTCAATATAAAAAAATCTGTAGTTTTAAAATTTAATAAAATTAAAAATATAGCAATTAAAAAAAATATGTCACCTAATCGAGTCATTAAAAAAGATTTAATAGCAAAATATCCATTTTTTTCTTTTTTAAAATAAAAACCTATTAATAAATATGAACAAATTCCTACTAACTCCCAAATACAAAACATAGTAACTAAATTACTAGTTAAAATAAAAAACATCATAAAAGAGATAAATAAATTCATATATATAAAATATTTAGTATATTCTAAAGAATCGTTCATATACCATAAAGAATATAAATACACACAAAAACTAATCAATATTACCGTTCCCAACATAGACAAAGAAAAAAAATCTACTATAAAATTTAACTCAATTCTATAATTATTTATAGTTATCCAATGTAATAAAGGAATAAAAAAAACTTTTGATTTACTATACATATTAATATAATCATATATAACATATAAAAATAAAAAAAAAGACATTACTATAGAAAATATACTAATTATTGAAACAAACTTTTTTAAAAGAAATCTTTGTAAAAAAATTAATAAAAAAAAACTAAATAATGGAAATATTCCAATATAATAAATTAAATTCATTTATAGGTCTCACTTAATTTACATATATCTAAAGTTTTATACTGTTGATATATTTTTAGAAAAATTGCTAACATTATACTTGCTTCTATAGCTGCAACGGTAATAATTAATATATACATGATTTGACTATCATGTTGATTCCAATAATGACCTACTAAAACTATTGCTAATGCTACTGAATTAGTTAATATTTCTAAACTTATTAATATAAATATTAAATTTTTATGTTTTAATAATGAAAAAATTCCAACTGTAAATAAAACAATAGGTATTAAAATCCCATAATTTAATAACAACATAAATTTATATATTTTCCTTATTAAGAATTAAAAATAAAATTTATTTTTTTTATAAAAAAATACACTAAAAATACTGAAGATAATAGTAATAACGATATAAATTCTATTAAAAAAATATATTTGCTAAACAACAAAATACCAGTATCTTTTATTAAAAAAATTTTAAAAAATAAAATTTTTTTCTTTTCACTAATAAATTGAATAAATAAAATAAATAAAATAAAAAAAGTACATGTATATGAAAACATGTCATAAAAATTATTTGATTGATTCAATAAAATCGTTGAATTACGTATATTATTCTTTATTAACATTACAACAAAAATAAATAAAACCATAATTGCGCCAGCATAAATAATTATCTCTATAGTTCCTAAAAAAATAGAACCTAAGGTAAAAAAAATACCAGAAATAGAAAATATTAATAAAATTAAATATAATAAAGAATAAATCGGATTATTACTAATCATAATTAGAAAAGAAAAAAAAATAGATAAAAAACTTAATAAATAAAATATAACAACCATAAAAATTTTCCCTATGGTAATAAAGATGTTACATCTACACAGTTTAATATTTTTTCTGAAGCAATATTATTTGAATTTTTTTTAAATTTCACACCAGAAACAGAATAAAAATTATATTTAGAAAATTTCCCTGGACCGGAAATTAACAAATCTTTTTTTTTATATATTAATTTTTTTCTTTCAAAATCACTTAATTCTATATCTGGTATTAATTGAATAGCTGCAGTAGGACAAGCTTCTTCACACAAACCACAAAAAATGCAACGAGAAAAATTTATCTGAAAAAATTTAGAATACCAACGACCATCTTTATTTTCTGATTTTTTTAATGAAATACAGTTAACAGGACAAACAGCAGAACATAAATTACATGCAACACAACGTTCCAAACCGTCAGGATCTCGAGTTAAAATAATACGACCTCTATATCGAAGCGATAAATCTAATGATTGTTCTGGATATAAACGAGTTTCTCTAGGTGAGAAAATATTAGTTAATAACATTAACATACTACGAATAATACTCAAAAAACCAAAAAAAATATCTTTTATACTCATATAAAAACCTCATATTTATATTAAAATTCTAAAAGATGTAAATATCATATTTAATAGAGATAAAGGTAAACAAAATTTCCATGCAAATAACATAACATGGTCATACCTTGGTCTAGGTAAAGATGCTCTTAATAAAATAAATAAAAAAACAAATAATAAAAACTTTAATAAAAACCAAATAAAAGGAGGAAAAAACGGACCAAACCAACCACCAAAAAATAAACATACATTTAAAGCAGATACTGCCATAATAGAAATATACTCACCAATAAAAAACATTCCAAATTTCATTCCAGAATATTCAATATGATACCCATCAGCTAATTCTTGTTCAGATTCAGGTTGATCAAAGGGATGTCTATGACAAACTGCAATACATGCAATAAAAAACATCAAAAAACCAAAAAATTGAGGAATAACATTCCATACTTTTTTTTGTGAATAAATGATATCAACTAAATTAAAGGATCCGCATTGAATTACTGTCCCCATAGATGATAAACCTAAAAAAACCTCATAACTTAACATTTGTGCTACCGATCTAATAGAACCCAATAAAGCATATTTATTATTACTAGACCAACCCGCTAATAAAATTCCGTATACAGATAAAGATGACATCATTAAAAAATATAATAAACCAATATTTAAATTAATAATAATAATATTAGAAGTAATAGGGATACTAGCAAAAACTAAAAGTAAAGAAATGAAAGAAATTATTGGAGCTATAATAAACAATACCTTATCACTAAAAGGAGGAATCCAATCTTCTTTAAATAATAATTTAATACCATCAGCACATAGTTGCATACAACCAAACCAACCGACTCTATTAGGTCCATATCTATTTTGTAATAGACCTAAAATTCTTCTTTCTACCAAACTTAAAGCGCTTGCACTAAAAACAATAAAAATTACAAAAAACATAGTAAAAAAAATTTTATTTATCATATTATTATACCTAATTTAATAAAATATTTATTTATTATATTTCGTTAAATTTATAGCAATTTTATTAAAAAAAACAATTGGAATTCCACTACATCCTAATGGTAAACCAATATGAGATAAACTAATATTTTTAGATAACTGTACCGGAAATCTAAAAAATATATTATTTATTTGAAATTGTAATATATCATCATTTTTAATTTTTAATCTATCAGCATCTAAATAATTTAATTTAACATGAATGAAATTCATATGTACAGTTTTAATAAAATAATTTTGACTCATTTCTTCACTACCTAATAATTTATAATAAGGAATAATTTTAAAAAAAGAAAAATTATTTTTTTTATTTATAGTAAATTTCTTAATAGGAAAATCTGAAAAAATTTTTTTTTTATGGTTCTGAAATAACAAAATACCTTCGTATATTTTTTTAAATTTCTTATTATTAATAGATGATTTATAAAATGATTGATTAGAATTCCAATTAGGAGACCACAAAAACGGAGAAAAAGAAAAATTATTTTCTGTCTGCGAACTTCCTTCCATTGAAAAAGAAAACATACTATCCAAATCTACAGAAGGTTTTTGTTCATGTATATCTTTGTTAGTAAACATAGCTGCTCGACCACTAAATCGAATAGGCGATCTTGCTATTTTTTGACCTTTAATTCTAAAAGAAGCAGAAGGAGAAGAATCACTTATTTTTTTAAAAAAAGCATTCCAAATAGAACATAGTTTCATCATTTTATCAATTGTAAAAGATATAATAGATGAAAATGAATAAATTTTATTCTTAATAGCTTGTATCCAACGCCAACTTTCTAATTTACATAATTTTTTTCTATATAAATTAGGATCATTAATTTGAAAAAATCGTTGTATGCGAGCTTCATAATTAACAATATTTCCTGAACTTTCTGAAAAATTTGTACATGGTAAAAAAATATTAGAACGCATTACTGTTCTATTATTTTGATGATCTAATACAATAATTGTATTAACTTTTTTTAAGATTTTATCCAAAAAACTTGATTCATATAATCGATATAAATCGTTTTCTAAAATGACTAAAATATCGACTTTTTTGCAATAAATTATATTAAATATTTCATTTAAAGAGATACTTGGAATTAAAGATAATCCTATATTATTTGCTGAAGGAGGAAATAATGCTAAACCAACTGGTAATCCTTTTTTTTGTAAAGATTGAGCAATATTAAATGATATTTTAAGAATATCAATATTATTATATGATGTACCTGAAATAATTAATGGTTTTTTTGCATTACACAGTGCTTTAGTAATTAAATCAATTTTCATAAAAATACTTCTTTTATCTTTATTCTTAATATTTATATCATTATTAAGATGATCTAATATTAAAGTACTAAAATATAGTTGTTGTTCTATAGATCCAAAATAACACAAACTACTGATATCATCCAATTTTGTTTCACTTCCATTGATAATAAATAAAGTATTTTGCTGATCTTGAGCAATATTTTTTATTGCGCTAATATGCCACAATGGTATATTATTATTTTTTGATATATGAGAATAAATACCACGAACTGCTTGACGTACAGATAAAGCAGCTAATGACGCAGTTTGTGTAATATCTTCACTTATAATTAGAATTACATCATATTCTTCAATTTCTGAAATAGAAGGTATATGTATACCCCCGTCTTTTACAATGTTCTTGATTAACTGTACACATTCATCTAATTCTGGTAACATTCCATTGGAAAAATTTTCTTTTCCTACTAAATTATATAATGCCATATTACTTTCTATACTAGCTCTAGAAGAACCAATACCTAATATTGAATTAGAAGTATTTTGAAAGATAGTAGTAATAATTTTAATTGTATTCGAATAATCTAAAAATTTTTTTTTATTATTTTCTTGTAAAAATGGTTTAGTAACCGAAGTAAAATTTACATAATTACAACCAAATCTACCTAAATCACATAAAAAATATTTATTTATTTTTTTATTATATCTATTATCAATACGACATAACTTACCTAACCGTTCCCCTAAATTAATATTACACCCAATACTACAACCATGACATATACTAGGAGAATATTGTAAATCCCATTTACGATGAAAATTTTGAATATTACTTTTATCAGTAAATACACCTGTAGGACAAATATCAATTAAATTACCAGAATACTCACTTTCTAACAAACCATCTTCTAGTCGACCAAAATAGATTTTGTTACTAGAACCATAAACTCCAAAATCTTTTCCACCAGCATAATCAGTATAATATCTTGAACAACGATAACAAGTAATACATCTATTCATAACATGTGATACAAAAGGACCTAAATATTGATTTTTAAAAATACGTTTTGTATATCTATACCTACGTATATGATGTTTATTTAATACAGTCATATCTTGTAAATGACAATTACCTCCCTCAGAACAAACTGGACAATCATGAGGATGATTTAACATCATTAATTCAATAATACTTTTCTGAAAGTTTTTAATATCTGAATCTATAACTGATATTCTAATTCCTTCTCTTATTTCTGACATACAGGACATAACAACAGATCCTAATTGATCTGTTTCATCACGAAAAATTTTTACTGCACACTGCCGACAAGACCCAATACTACCTAAAACAGGATGCCAACAAAAAAAAGGAATATTAATTCCGACAGATAAACACGCTTGTAATAAGTTATCTGATTTTTTAACAAAAAAAGATTTTTTATCAATATAAATTTTGACCATTGTTAAATACTCACCCGGTTACATTTATTGTAAAATATATATAAATATATAACATAAAATAAAATTAATCTTATACTTTTATAATATATAATAATATTTTTTTAAAAAATTAATTCTATAAAGAAATAATATCAATATTATTTTTTTGTTTTTGATATTTATTTATTCCTTTTTCAAATTCAGTTCGAAATAATTTTATTGCACTCTGTAAGGGAGATATTGCTCCTGGAGCATGCGCGCAAAAAGTTTTTCCAGGACTTAAGTAAAAACATAATTCTTCTAATATAGAAATATCATTAATATAACCATTCTTTTTTTCCAAACTTTTCAATATCTTTACTATCCACGGTAATCCTTCTCTACAGGGAGTACAAAAACCACATGATTCACGTGAAAAAAATACTTCAATATTTACTAATAAAGAAATAATATTAATCTTATTATCAATAGCCATAGCAATTCCAGTTCCTAACCGACTACCTATTTTTTGTAAATTAGTAAAATCCATCTTTATATCAATATCATCACAAGATAAAAAACTAGTCCCAGCTCCACCAGGTTGCCAAGCCTTTAAAGTAAAATTCTTTTTCATACCACCAGCATAATCTTCTAAAATTTCTCTAGCAGTAATTCCTAATGGTAATTCCCATAAACCTGGTTTTTTTACTCGACCTGAAAAACCTAATAATTTAGTCCCAGAATCTATACCTTTAGATAAACTCAAATACCAATCTGATCCATATAAAATAATTGCTGGAATATTAGATAAAGTTTCAACATTATTTATACATGTTGGTTTGCCCCATAAACCATGATTAGCTGGAAAAGGGGGTTTAAATCGTGGATTAGCTCTTCTTCCTTCTAAAGAATTAATTAATGCAGTTTCTTCACCACAAATATAACGACCAGCCCCTGTATGCAAAAATAAATCAAAATTAAAATCACTATTTAATATATTTGTACCTAAAAAACCAAATTTATATGCTTGATTAATTGCTTTAATTAAAATTTTTTCTGATAAATAATAATCACCTCGTAAAAAAATATATCCACAAGAAGACTGTAAGGCAAAAGCACTAATAATCATACCTTCAATTAACTGATGAGGTAAATATTCTATTAAAAATCTATCCTTATAGGTACCAGGCTCCATTTCATCTGCATTACAAATCAAATATCTATTTAATTCTAAATTATTTTTTGTCATTAAACTCCATTTATTTCCAGTTGGAAATCCTGCTCCTCCTCTTCCTTTTAAACCTGATTTTTGAATTATAGATATAATATCTTCAGAACTAAATATTTTTAAAGATTTTTTCAAGGCTTGATAACCTTGATTATTACAATACTCATTTATTTCAATAGTTTTATAAGGTTTATTTAAACGCCAAGTTAATGGATGCGTTTCAGGTTTTTTTAATATATATTTCATTTATATTTATCCAATAAATCTTTTATCCCTTTGACTGTTAGGTGAGTGTACAAAACTTTATCAATAAGCATAACAGGCCCTTTATCACACGCACCTAAACAACAAGTTGGAAGAAGTGTAAAACAACCGTCACGAGTTGTTTGTCCGGGATATATATGTAATCTAGATATTAATTCACTTTCAATATTATGATAACCATTAATAAAACATACAACACTATCACAATAACGAATAATATGATTTCCCACGGGTTTTCGAAAAATATGACAGTAAAATGTTGCGACTCCTTCTACATCACATGCAGAAATAGATAATATCTCTGCAATTGCTACGATAGCATCTTTACAAATCCATTTTCTATTTTTTTGTACAATTTTTAATGCTTCAATACAAGCAGCCCGAGGATTTACATAACATTTTTTTTTTAATAAAATTTCAGAAATTTCTGATTGACTTAAATAAAACACTATTTTTTTCCTATCATTATTTATGAGATATATTTATCGATCTACATCAGACATAACGAAATCAATACTACCAAGATAAACTATTAAATCAGATATTAAATGTCCACATATTACTGAGGGAATTTGCTGTAAGTGAGCAAAACTAGGAGTACGAATTCGTGTTCTATAACTAGTTGGTAACCCGTCACTAATCAAATAGTAACTATTTATTCCTTTTGTTGCTTCAATCATTTGAAAACTTTCATTAAAAGGAATAATAGGACCCCAAGACATTTGTAAAAAATGTGAAATTAAATTCTCAATATTTAATAAAGATTTATTTTTATTTGGAGGAGTAGTTAATGGGTGATCAGATTTAAATGGACCATTTGGCATATTTAATAAACATTGTTGTAATATTTTTAAACTTTGTCTAATTTCTTCAACCTTAATTAAAACTCGTGTGTAAGCATCGCTTGTTTTATTCCCAATTGGAATCTCAAAGTCAAAATTTTGATAACCAGAATATGGCCTTTTTTTTCTAATATCAAAATCAACACCTGTCGCTCTTAAACCTGCTCCGGTTACCCCCCAAGATAAAGCTTCTTCTTTTCCATAAGATGCTACACCTTTAGAACGAGAAATTAAAATTCTATTTTTCAATGCTACTTTTACATAAAAATCTAATCTTTTAGGCATCCAGTCTAAAAATTCTTTCAATAAATGATTCCAATTTAAAGGTAAATCTTTAGCAAGACCGCCAATTCGAAACCAAGCTGGATGCATACGTGCGCCTGTAATACTTTCAATTAAATCATAAATTTTTTGACGATCAGTAAAAGCTAAAAATACTGTACTCATACTACCTACATCCTGAATAAATGTAGAAATAAATAATAAATGACTATTAATTCTAAATAATTCTGATAATAAAATTCTAATAACTTGCGTTCTATCAGGTACTTGTATATTAGCTAATGTTTCTACCGCTAATATATAAGGCATTTCATTAACACACCCCCCTAAATATTCTATTCGATCTGTATAAGGAATAAAACTATGCCAAGACTGTCTTTCAGCTATTTTCTCAGCTCCTCGATGATGAAAACCAATATCAGGAACACAATTTATTATTTTCTCTCCATATAATTGTAATATTATACGAAAAGCACCGTGAGAAGAAGGGTGATTAGGTCCAAAGTTTAAAAACATATATTCTATTTTACTGTTACTATTACGCTTTAAACCCCATGATTCAGGACAAAAACGTAAAGATTCCATTGCTGAATCTTCTCTTTGTTTTGAAAAAAAAAATTTATCTAATTCTGTTGCATGTGATGGATAATCTTTTCTTAAGGGATATCCTACCCAATTTTTAGGCATTAAAAGTCGAGTTAAATGTGGGTGACCAATAAATCTTATACCAAACATTTCCCAAGTTTCACGTTCATACCAATTTGAATTTGAAAAAATTGAAGTAATAGTAGGTAATTGCAAATTTTTTTTTGATAAAGCAACTTTTAAAATAAGATCACTATTATTAGTAATTGACAAAAAATGATAAAATACTGTGAAATCAGAACAAGGAATACACTCAATATTTTTTCGTAAACGTTCATCAATACCGTGTAAATCAAATAACATTTCATATGAACATATATTATTTTTTTTTAAAAAATAAATTACTTTTATTAAAATTGAACGATTAATCCATAAAATTGGACATTTTACATAAGCATCTTGTATAAAAAAATTTTTTTTTCCAAACAAATTAAATAAAGAAAGAATAATTGGATATTTTTTATAAAAATCTTCATTTTTACTGTCTAAAAAAAAAATTTTTTTGTAAATCAATAACAGACATAATTTGATCTCAATAAGTTAATAAAAAATACTAATAAAATTATTTATAAAATATAAACTTTAATAGAAAATAAAAAATATATATATTTTTATTGATAATTAAAAACTATCTTCACAGTTAAGGTTAATAATAGATATTCGTTTATTATTTTTTCTTTCCTTTTCAGATAACATTTTTGCTTTATATATACCCTGTTCACCAATTACCCAAGATAATGGGCGACGTTCTTTAGAAATAGATTTTTGTAATAAGGTTAACGCATGTATGTATGCTTCCGGTCGAGGAGGACAACCAGGTATATAAATATCTACTGGAAGAAATTTATCTACCCCCTGTACTACAGAATAAACATCATACATTCCTCCAGAATTTGCGCAGGCACCCATAGAAATAACCCATTTAGGCTCTAACATTTGATCATACAATCTCTGTATTACAGGAGCCATCTTAATAAATGGTGTACCAGCAATTACCATAAAATCAGCTTGTCTTGGAGATGCACGTAATACTTCAGAACCAAAACGAGAAATATCGTGAACTGAAGTAAATGAACTTACCATTTCTACATAACAACATGACAAACCAAAATTATATGGCCATAAAGAATTTTTTCGACCCCAATTTACAATTTTATGAATAAATTTAGAAAGTGTTCCAAAAAAGATATTATGCTTTACTTGTGCTTCAATAGGATCAGAAACTGATTCTGTAATATTTAATGGATATTTTTCAAAAATGTCATTATTTGTATTTACACGTGTTAAAGTATATTTCATTATTAATATCCTGAAATAATTAAAAATATTACTAAATTTTATTTAAAAAATTTTTTTAAAAATAAAATTTAAAAAAAATTTAAAAATTTTTATATATATTATTTTATTGATAAAAATATATATATTCAATTATTTTGATACTATCCATTCTAATATATTATTTTTAAACAAAAAATATAATGTTAATAATAAAGAAAAAATAAAAAAACAAATACCAATAAAACCTATCCAACCAGATTCTCGTACACATATAGACCAAATATATAAATATAATGCTTCTATATCAAAAATAACAAAAAAAATAGCAATTAATGAAAATTTAATAGGTATTTTTAATCTAGCATCACCAAGTGAAATAATACCTGATTCAAATGGATGGGGTATATTTTGAAAATATGACCTACCTCCAAGAATATAACCTGCTATTAGCATAAAAAAACATACAAAAAAACTAAAAAATATAAAAACTAAAAAACATAAAGATTGATAATTTATTTTCATAAATATTCAAAACTCATAAAAAGTTAATTTAACATTATAATTTATAATTAATAAAAATACTTTATATAAATGAAATAGAATATCATATATAAATATTTCATATAGGTAAATATAATTAATTATAACATTTTATAAACAAAAAAGTTATAATTTTACTCTAAGTAATGTAATAATTAAAAAATCAATTACATTTTATATATAAATAATTAATATTTTTTTAAAATAAAAAATTATATTTTTTTTTTACCCTTGATGCTGAATAAACTGACCCCATTTAATTAATATTATCTATTTTATAAAATTTTTAATACTTTTTAAAATACTATTAATTTAATTTAAAAAAGTATTTCAGAATAAAAATAAAATTTATCAACAATAATATATTCAAGGAATATAATAATGGGAAGAATAATTGGAATAGATTTAGGAACCACTAACTCTTGTGTAGCTATTATGGATAATAATAAAGCAAAAGTATTAGAAAATTCGGAAGGAGAGCGTACAACTCCCTCTGTTATTGCTTATACTAAAGAAAACGAAATATTAGTCGGCCAACCAGCAAAAAGACAATCCATAACAAATCCAAAAAATACACTTTTTGCTATAAAAAGACTTATGGGAAGAAAGTTTCAAGATGAAGAAGTACAACGTGATATAAAAATTATGCCTTATGATATCGTCCAATCAAAAAATGGAGATGCTTGGTTAAAAATAAAAAAAGAAAATATTGCTCCACCGCAAATTTCTGCAGAAATTCTTAAAAAAATGAAAAAAACAGCTGAAGATTATTTAGGAGAAAAAGTTACAGAAGCTGTTATTACAGTTCCGGCATATTTTAATGACGCTCAAAGACAAGCAACAAAAGATGCCGGGAAAATAGCTGGGTTACAAGTCAAAAGAATTATTAATGAACCAACTGCAGCTGCTTTAGCATATGGACTAGATAAAGGGAAAGGAAATAGAACAATAGCGGTTTATGATTTAGGTGGAGGAACATTCGATATTTCTATTATTGAAATAGATGATGTTGATAAAGAAAAAACATTTGAAGTATTATCAACAAACGGGGATACACATTTAGGTGGAGAAGATTTCGATAATCGATTAATACATTTTTTAGTATCAGAATTTCAAAAAGAACAAGGTATTGATTTAAAAAATGATCCTTTAGCAATGCAACGATTAAAAGAAGCTGCTGAAAAAGCAAAAATAGAGTTGTCTTCAGCTCAACAAACTGATGTAAATTTACCGTATATTACAGCAAACTCTACAGGACCTAAACATTTAAATATTAAAGTAACACGAGCAAAATTAGAATCTTTAGTTGAAGATTTAATTATTAGATCTATAAAACCTCTAGAAGTTGCATTAAAAGATGCTAAATTAAAAATATCAGATATTCATGATATTATTTTAGTAGGTGGTCAAACTCGTATGCCTCTTGTACAAAAAAAAGTAGCAGATTTTTTTGGAAAAAAACCAAGAAAAGATGTCAATCCTGATGAAGCTGTAGCTATTGGAGCTGCTGTTCAAGGAGGAGTATTATCTGGAACAGTAAAAGACGTATTACTATTAGATGTAACACCTCTATCATTAGGAATTGAAACAATGGGTGGAGTTATGACTCCTTTAATCAATAAAAATACTACTATACCAACTAAACATAGTCAAACTTTTTCTACAGCAGAAGATAATCAATCTGCAGTAACTATACATGTATTACAAGGAGAAAGAAAAAGAGCATCTGATAATAAATCACTTGGACAATTTAATTTAGATGGAATTCAACCCGCGCCTAGAGGTATTCCACAAATAGAAGTTACTTTTGATATTGATGCAGATGGTATTTTACATGTTTCAGCAAAAGATAAAACAACAGGGAAAGAACAAAAAATTACTATACAATCTTCATCAGGATTAAATGATGATGAAATTAAAAAAATGATTTCAGAAGCACAAGAAAACTCTGAAAAAGATTTACAATTTGAAGAATTAATAAAAGTTCGAAATCAAGGTGATCAAATTTCTCATAATACAAAAAAACAAATAAGAGAATGTAAAGAAAAAATTGATCTAAATACTAAAACAGATATTGAAAAATCTCTACAAGAACTAGATTTATCCCTAAAGGGAGAAAATAAAGAAGAAATTGAAAAAAATATACAAAAAGTATTACAGTTTAATTTAAAACTAACAGAATTATTAAAAAAAAGTAATGAAGAAAAAAACCACAAAAAAAAAGAAAATGTAGAAAAAAATAATGATGATGTAGTAGATGCAGAATTTGAAGAAATTAAAGAAAAAAATAAAAAATAAAACTATTTATTTATTAAAAAAATAATTTTAAGTATTTAATCTGTTTTCTAGATAAAAGGGTGTAGAAATTAAATCTACACCCATTTTTATATATCAATTCAGGATAAAAAATATTATGACACAACAAGATTATTATAAAATTTTGAATATTTCTAATACAGCCAATGAAAGAGATATAAAAAGAGCTTATAAAAGACTTGCTATAAAATACCATCCAGATAGAAATCCGGATAATAAACTTGCAGAAGAAAAATTTAAGGAAATTAAAAAAGCTTATGAAATTTTAAGTGATTCAAAGAAAAGAAGTGCATATGATCAATATGGACATGCAGCATTTGAACAAAATAATAATTCAGAGAATTTTCACAGTAGTTTTACTAGTTCTACATCCGATTTAAATGATATATTTGGTGATGTTTTCGGTGATATTTTTGGAAATCAACGAAAAAATACACAAGAAAAAGGATCAGATTTACAATATAATATTAATCTTTCTCTAGAAGAAGCGGTTCAAGGAGTCACAAAAAAAATAAAAATTCCAACATTAGAAGAATGTAAATCATGTTATGGAACAGGTTCTGCTTATGGTTCTAAACCAAATACTTGTACTCATTGTAATGGACACGGTCAAATACAAATGCGAAAAGGATTTTTCAGTGTACAACAAACATGTCCGAATTGTAATGGAGAAGGAACTATTATAAAAAATCCATGTAAAATATGTTATGGACAAGGAAGAATAAAAAAATCTAAAAGTTTATCTATTAAAATTCCATCAGGTGTTGATACTAATGACCGTATTCGTTTAAATAATGAAGGAGAAGCAGGAAAAAATGGAGCAAAATCTGGAGATTTATATATACAAATTACAGTAAAAAAACATCCTATTTTTAATAGAGAAGAAAATAACTTATACTGTGAAATACCTATAAATTTTGTCATCGCAGCTTTAGGAGGGGAGATTGAAATACCGACTTTAAAAGGAAGAGTAAATCTAAAAATACCCTCTGAGACACAATCAGGTAAATTATTTAGAATTCGAGGAAAAGGGATAAAATCAGTTAGAAAAGGATATCCTGGAGATTTATTTTGTAAAATAAAAGTAGAAACACCTGTAAATTTAAATTCATTTCAAAAAAATCTATTAACACAACTAGGAAAAAGTTTTGGTGATTTTAAAGGAAAAAATCATAGTCCTCAATCAAAAAGATTTTTTGATAGTGTAAAAAGATTTTTTGACAACCTGACACAATAAATATAAAAATAAGAGGGTATTGCTGTCTATAAATAAAATAGAAGCAATACTTATTAAAGTAAACAAATTTACAATATAAAAAATTACATACATTTAATATTTTTTATTAATACTGATTTATATCTAGATGCTTTATTAATATGCAAAATACCTTTTGAACAATATCTATCAATAAAAGATTGAAAAATATAAAAAGCTTGATAAGCTTTATTTTTATCTTTCATTTTAATAAAAAAATATACTTTTTTAATAAACGTTTTGATAGTAGAACGTTTACTAATATTCAATTTTCTACGTTTTTCAGATATAATTGAGTGTTTTTTAGATGATTTTATATTTGCCAAAATAATTATAACTCCCAAATTAAAAATAAAAAAAATTATTTTTTTAATTTATTTAAAATATCTTATAAAAAATATTTTTTTTATAAAAAATTAAATTATTCATGTTAATATTAAACACTATATACTATAGATAATAGTATCAATAATTAAAGAAAAAATATACTATATATTATATTTTTAGAGTAAATAATATAAAAATAATTTATTTATTTAATAAATTATTTAAATTTAAAATTATTAAATAATTTAATAACTATTTACTAACTAAAATTTCAATACATACTAATTTTTATAAAAATTTTATCTATAATATAGAAGCACTAATTAATAATTAATTATATATCTTTCCGTTTTTTATAAATATACATAAAATTTTACTAAGAGTAATACATGAAAAACATTAAAAAATCTTTAAACTTACCAAAAACAACATTTCCCATGAAAGCTAATTTAGCTATTAAAGAAATTGAAATATTAAAAAAATGGAAAAAAGATAAACTATATAAAAACTTATCTATAAAAAATAAAAAAAATAAATATTTTTTTTTACATGATGGACCACCATACGCTAATGGAGATATTCATATTGGTCATGCAGTTAATAAAATATTAAAAGATATAATTTTAAAATTCAAACGTATGTCAGGATTTTTTGCTCCTTATACACCATGTTGGGACTGTCATGGATTACCTATTGAGCAAAAAGTAGAAAAAATATTTGCTGAAAAAATAACTACTACTAATGTAGAAAAATTTAGAGAATTATGCCATAAATATGTATTACAGCAAGTTCAACAACAAAAAAAAGATTTTATCAGACTTGGGATACTAGCTGATTGGAAAAATGCAAGTCTTACTATAGACTATAAAAATCAAGCTAACACAATAAATGTATTGACTAAAATTGTAAAAAAAGGATATGTATATCGAGATCTTAAACCTATTCACTGGTGTTTCAAATGCCAATCATCTTTAGCTGAAGCAGAAATAGAACATAAAATAAAAAATTCAATATCTATCTATATTTTATTTAAAATAAAAAATTATAATTTATTTAAAAAATTTTTTAAAAAAAAAATACAAAAAGAAAAAAAATTTCTTTTTAAAATATCAGTTATTATTTTTACTACTACTCCCTGGACCTTACCTACCTGCCAAGCAATTGCTGTAAATCCAAATTTATATTATCAAATAATACAAATAAAAAAAAGATATTATATTTGTGAAGAAAAACTAACAAAAAACATAATAAATAAAATTAAAATAAAAAAATGGAAAATTATTGGACTTATAAAAGGAAAAAAATTAGAAAATTTAGAATGTTTACATCCATTTTTTAATATCTATGTTCCTATTATTTTATCTACACATGTATCTGATATATTGGGTACAGGAGCTGTACATATGTCACCAGATCATGGTTATGAAGATTTTATAGCCTGTAAAAAATATAAAATTAAACCATTACAAATAGTGAATTCATACGGTTTTTATAATATTCCTACTTTTAAAAAACTTAATAATATTCATATTTTTAATAAAGAAAATATAATTATTCAATTATTGCAAAATAATAAAAAAATATTTTTTTCTGAAATAATTAACCATAGTTATCCTCATTGCTGGCGTCATAATAAACCAGTTATTTTTAGAACAACACCACAATGGTTTATTAAAATATCTGATGAATCATTAAAAAATAAAATATTAAAAGAAATCAAAAAAGTTTCATGGATACCTTTGTGGGGAGGAAACAAAATGAAAAAAATGTTAATAAATAGACCTGATTGGTGTATTTCGAGACAAAGAACCTGGGGTATTCCTATTCCATTTTTTATACATAAAAATACAGGTAAATTACATCCAAATACTATTTTAATAATGAAAAAAGTAGAAAAAAAGATTAAAAAATATGGTTCTCAGATATGGTGGAAAACAAAAAAGAAAAAATGGTTAAAAAAAGATGCGGATATGTATGAAAAAGTTAATGATGTTCTTGATGTATGGTTTGAGTCAGGATCTAATCATCAACTCAAAATATATAAATATAATTTAATTAATAGATTTAATTATATAGCTGATTTATATTTAGAAGGATCAGATCAACATCGAGGTTGGTTTATGTCGTCATTAATTACATCAGTAATCACAAAAAAATATGCTCCTTACCTGTCAGTTATTACTCACGGTTTTGTCATAAATAAATATGGACAAAAAATGTCAAAATCTTTAGAAAAGAATATAAAACCAAAAGATATTATTCAAAAATGGGGAGCAGATATATTAAGATTATGGGTAGCATATACAAATTATACAAATGATATATCCATTTCCAATAAAATATTAGAACAAATATCAAGTCATTATAGAAGAATTAGAAATACAATACGATTTTTATTTTCTAATATTTTTGATTTTGAAAGTAAAATACACATTATAAAAAATAAAAAAATGTTACTATTAGATCGATGGATATTAGAAATAACATATAAATATCAAAAAAAAATCATAAAAAATTATTCTAATTATAATTTTCATAAAGTTGTACAAATAATTATTAATTTTTGTTCTACAGAACTGGGATCCTGCTATTTAGAACTTATTAAAGATAGACAATACACTATGCATAGAAATAGTATAGAAAGAAGAAGCAGTCAAACAACAATATTCTATATATTACAATCTCTTATACGATGGATATCTCCTATATTATCATTTACTGCAGAAGAAGCATGGAATCAATTAAAAGATAAAAAAGAATCATCAATTTTTAAAAATACATGGTTTAAAAAAATAAAACCTCTTCCAGAAAATATTACTTATAATTCAATATTTTGGAAAAAAATATTTACTATTAAAAATGAAGTAAATAAATTTATTGAAAAAGAAAAAAAAAATAAATATATAAATAGTTCATTAGAAATACAATTATTATTGTATGTAGATAAAAAATTATTTAGATTATTATTGTCCTTAAATACTGAATTAAAATTCATTTTTTTAGTTTCTGAAACTCGATTACATAGATATTCTTCTGCTCCAAAATTCGCTTACCATAGCCAAGATATTAAAAATTTAAAAATTATTATAAAAAAAAGTAATAAAATAAAATGTCCAAGATGTTGGAATTATTCAAAAAAAAATACATTAATTAATAATAATATGCAAGTTTGCTATAGATGTATTTCAAATATAAATCAAAAAACAAAAAAACATATTTTTTTATAAAAAAAAACAAATATATATTTCATTAATATTTTTTATATAATAAATAATTTATATAAAAGTATATTTTAGAATATATACATATCTATTAATAATTATTAGTATAAAATTTATAAAAATATAATACTTTTTATTATAATAATTTTAAAATCATAAAATAAAAAATTATTATATACATTAAAAAAATATTTATATAATCAGTATATAAGAATAAAAATTTATATTTATAAAAATATTTTTTTAAATCAAATTTTTATTTATATTTAATTTTTATATTATTTATTCCATTAAAAAATATATTTACTAGGATCCAAAAAATGAAAAAAAAAATAATTAATATAGCAATATCCGGAGCATTAGGTAGAATGGGAAAAATTCTAACAAAAGAAATTAAAAAAAAAAAAAATATTAAATTAACTCATTTATTAATTCAAAATAATGAAAAAATTTTTATTCAAGAAAAGAATCAAGGTAATTATTTAAATGAAAAAAAATTATTTACTACCTTAGAAGATTTAATTACAGAAAAGAAGAAAACAATATTTGATCTACTAATTGATTTTAGTACACCAAAAGCTACATTAAAAATGATAGAATATTGTGTAAAAAATAAAAAAAAAATAATTATCGGAACAACCGGTTTTAATAAAATTCAAATTAATAAAATAAAAAAAGCTTCTAAAAAAATCCCAATATTATATTCACCTAATTTTAGTATAGGTGTAAATATTATGCATAAAATAATAAAATATATTTCATCAATTTTAGGTAATAATTCTGATATTGAAATTATTGAATCCCATCATAGAAATAAAATAGATGCTCCTTCAGGAACTGCATTACAATTAGGTAAAATAATATCTAAATCAATGAATTGGGATTTCGACAAATCAGCTATATTTTCTCGATATGGGAATATCGGGATAAGAAAAAAAAATAAAATTGGTTTTTCAACCATACGCGAAGGAAATACTATTGGTGAACATACAGTTTTATTTTCTAATAAATATGAAAAAATTTCAATTAATCATAAAGCTACTCATCGTTCTATATTCGCTAAAGGAGCAATTGAAGCTGCTATATGGATAAATGAGAAAAAAAATGGTTTATTTAAAATGTCTGATTTCTTAAAAAGAAAATCTATTTATAAAAAAAACAAAATATAATTAAATTTATTAAAAATTAATAAAATATTATTTTAAATACAATAACTTGTATATAAGGAAAATATTTTGAAAAAATTAGCACATTTAATATTAGAAGATGGAACTATTTTTCAAGGTATTACAGAAGGTATAGAAGGTGAAACAATTGGAGAAATAGTATTCAATACAGCTATGACAGGATACCAAGAAATTTTAACTGATCCTTCTTATTCAGAACAAATAATTTTGTTTACTTGTCCACATATTGGTAATGTTGGAACAAATAAAATGGATGAAGAATCTGATAAAATTTATGCTAACGGAATTATTATTCGATCTATTTCACCTGAAAATAGTAATTTTTATAGTACAAAAAGTTTATCACAGTACATAAAAAATAAAAATATTGTTGCAATATCAAATGTAGATACAAGAAAAATAACACATATTTTAAGAAAATATGGATCACAATATGGATGTATTCAATCTGAAAAATACATGGATGTAAAAAATGCTTTAAAAAAAATTAAAATACATAAAAAAATAAAAAAAAATAATTCCATTACTTCAATAGGAACAAAAAATATTCAAAAATGGAATACTGAAAATTCAAAAAATAAATATATAAAAAAAATATTTCATGTAGTTGTATTCGACTTAGGTGTAAAAAAAAGTATACTTAATATTTTAGAGAAGAAAGGATGCAAAATTACATTAATACCTTTTAATACATCAGTAAATACTGTTCTATCACTTAAACCTTCCGGAATTTTATTATCAAATGGTCCGGGTGATCCGCGATCATATCGTATTACTATAAAAAATATAAAAAAATTATTAAATTTTTCTATTCCTATTTTTGGAATTTGTCTGGGTCATCAAATCTTAGCGCTGTCTTTAGGATCAAAAATTATCAAAATGAAATTCGGACATCACGGATCTAATCATCCAGTACAAAATGTACAAACAAAACGTGTATTTATTACAACTCAAAATCATAATTTTGTTGTTGACCCTAAAACAATACAAGAAAGTATGTTAGTTACACATATATCTTTATTTGATAAAACTATTCAAGGAATTAAATTAAAACATCATCCATCCTTTAGTTTTCAAGGTCATCCCGAATCTAACCCAGGTACTCATGATATTCAAAAACTATTTGATAATTTTATCAAAAATATGATAAACAAGGAAAATTTATATGCCAAAAAGAAATGACATAAACTCTATATTAATTATAGGATCTGGACCAATTATCATCGGTCAAGCATGTGAATTTGATTATTCAGGTGTACAGGCTTGTACAGCATTAAAAGAAGAGGGATATAAAGTAATTTTAATAAACTCTAATCCAGCTACTATTATGACCGATCCAAAAATAGCTGATATTACCTATATTGAACCTATCAATGTAAATATTATAAAAAAAATCATAAAAAAAGAAAAACCTGATGCTATTTTACCGACTATGGGTGGACAAACTGCTTTAAATTGTGCGCTACAACTACATCAAAAAGGTATTTTAAAAAAATATCAGGTAGAATTAATAGGAGTTACTATTAAATCTATTCAAAAAGCAGAAAATAGATTTTTATTTGAAAAATCTATGAAAAAAATCAAATTAAAAACAGCAAGATGTGGTATTGCTCATAGTATAAAAGAAGCAAACTCAGTTATTAATTTTATTGGATTTCCATGTATTGTTCGACCTTCTTTCACGATGGGTGGTAGTGGAGGAGGTATTGCATATAACTATGAAGAGTTTCAGAATATTTGTATACATGGTTTAGAATTATCACCAATATCTGAATTATTAATTGATGAATCATTAATTGGATGGAAAGAATACGAATTAGAAGTTATACAAGACAAATCTAAAAATTTTATAGTAGTATGTACTATTGAAAATATAGATCCAATGGGTATACATACAGGAGATTCTATTACTGTTGCTCCAGCTCAAACATTAAATGATAAAGAATATCAAAATATGCGTAATGCTGCAATTAATATTCTCAAAGAAATAGGAGTAAATAATGGAGGAGCAAATGTACAATTTGCAATAAATCCAAAAAACGGAAAAATGGTAGTAATTGAAATGAATCCTAGAGTATCTAGATCATCTGCATTAGCTTCTAAAGCTACTGGATTTCCAATTGCTCGAATTTCCACAAAACTATCAATAGGTTATACTCTGGATGAACTTAATAATAATATTACCGGAAAAAATACACCAGCAGCTTTTGAACCTTCGATTGACTATATTGTCACTAAAATACCTAGATTTGATTTCAAGAAATTTCATGGATGTAACGATAGATTAACTACACAAATGAAATCTATTGGAGAGGTTATGGCTATAGGTCGAACTTTCCAGGAATCATTACAAAAAGCAATTAGAAGTTTAGAAATTGGATCCACTGGATTTGATATTAATTTTAATAAAAATAATATAAAAAATTGTTTATTAAGTAAAAAAAAAATAGAGTATGAATTAAAAGAAGCTGGTTCAGATAGATTATGGTATATTGGAGAAGCTTTTAGATTAAATTGGACTATAGAAATAGTAAATAAACTTACAAATATAGATAAATGGTTTTTAAAACAAATACAGAATTTGATAATAATTGAAGAGCAAATAAAATTAAAAAAAATATCTAATTTAAATTACAAAAAGTTAAAATATTTAAAATCTAAAGGATTTTCAGATTTAAGAATTTCTCAATTAATAAATGTAAAAGAAGATGAAATACGTAAAAAAAGATATGAATTAAAATTACATCCAGTATATAAACGTATAGATACATGTTCAGCAGAATTTTCTACAGAAACAGCTTATATGTATTCTACTTGGGAAGATGAATGTGAATCATTACCAACAAAAAATAAAAAGAAAATCATTATACTTGGCAGTGGTCCTAATAGAATTGGGCAAGGAATAGAATTTGATTATTGTTGTGTACATGCAGCTCAAATATTAAATTTAGATAAATATGAAACAATTATGATTAACTGCAATCCTGAAACTGTATCTACAGATTATGATATCTCCCATAGATTGTATTTTGAACCAATTGCATTAGAAGAAATATTAGAAATTGTAAGAATAGAAAAACCAATGGGAATTGTTATTCAATATGGAGGTCAAACACCATTAAAATTAGCTAAATATTTTAAAAAAGAAGGAATTAATATATTAGGAACTCAACCTAAATATATTGATATATCTGAAAATAGAAAAAAATTTCAAAAAATAGTTCAAAAATTAAAATTAAAACAACCTAAAAATGATACTGCAAATAATATAACTGAAGCATTAAAAAAATCTAATTTTATTGGATATCCAGTTATTATTCGCCCTTCATATGTTTTAGGTGGCCGAGAAATGGAAATAATTTATAACGATAAAAATTTAATACAATATTTCAAAAATCGTGAAAAAAAATCAATAAATCAAACAGTTTTATTAGATCAATATTTAGATAATGCTATTGAAGTAGATGTAGATGCTATATGTGATAAAAAAAGAGTTTTTATAGGTGGAGTTATGGAACATATTGAACAAGCCGGAATACATTCAGGAGACTCTGCTTGCGCATTACCAGTTTACACAATAAATTCTAATATAGAAAAAAAAATCAAAAAACAAACAAAAATTCTAGCCATTAAATTACATGTACTAGGTTTAATTAATATTCAATTTGCTATTAAAAATAATGAAATATTTGTTTTAGAAGTAAATCCAAGAGCATCTAGAACTATTCCTTTTGTTTCTAAAGCTATTGGAATTCCATTAGCTAAAATAGCTATGCGTGTAATTTGTCAAAAAAATTTATTAGAACAAAAATATATAAATACAATAAAACCAAAATATTATTCTGTTAAAGAAGCAGTTTTACCATTTAATAAATTCCCGGAAGCAAATCCTTTTTTAGGTCCTGAAATGAGATCTACAGGAGAAGTAATGGGAATAGGTAAAACATTTTCATTAGCTTTTTATAAAGCTATGTTAGGAATATCTATTAAAATTAAAAAAACAGGAACGATATTATTATCAGTAAAGGATTCAGATAAAAATTCAATAAATAACATTGCTATACAATTAGAAAAGTTAAATTTCAATATTGAAGCAACCTTAGGAACATATTTAAAATTAAAATCTATAGGAATTAATGCTAAATTAGTTAATAAAAAACACGAAGGAAGACCTAATATACAAGACTTTATTAAAAATAAAAAATATATTTATATAATAAATACATCAATAGATAATAAAATAAATAAAGAAACTCGTGAAATTCGACAAAACGCGCTAAAATATAAAATACACTATGATTCTACTTTAAATGGAGCTTTTGCTACTATTTCTACATTTCAACATATTGGGAAATATCCGATATTATGTTTACAAAAACTAAAAAATTTATAAAAATAAAATTATATAAATAATTAATATTTTAATATTAACAAGGACGTTAAAAAAAATGAAAAATAAAATTTATATATCAATTATTAAATATATTTTAAGCTTAATTCAAATAAAATGTATTTTTAATTAAAAATAATAAATAATATTGTTATTATATTAATTTTGTATTTTCAAAAATTCTTTAGCTAATAAAAAATATTGAGATACTCTAATATTTTCTGCTCGAACATAAGGATTAATACCTAAAGAAAATAATTGATTTTTAGAAAATAATTTAGATAAATTTTTATTTAAAAACTTACGCCTATGCTGAAAAGCATTACGAGTAATTAATTCTAAAGCAAAAAAATATTTTTCTATTTTAGATTGAGGGTATATTTCTCGAGGAATAAATTGTAAAAAAACAGAATCTACTTTTGGTATAGGAAAAAAATTACATTTATTAACATTTATAATTGATTTAATGTAATAAAAATGTTGAGCAATTACACTTAATCTACCATATTCCTTATTTCCCGGAGATGCTAATAATCTATTAGCTACTTCTTTTTGAAACATAAAATGCATATCATAAATATTTTGAATATATCTAATAGTACTTAAAAAAAAACATGAAGAAATATTATATGGTAAATTACCTATAAAACGATATAAAATATTTTTTTTATCAGAAAAAAAATATATAAAATTAAATTTCATAACATCAGTTAAAATAACTTTTATTTTTTTAAAATATATACTTTGTAATAAAAAAAAAACAATATTTTCATCTATCTCTAAAACTGTCATTTTTTTTATAAAACTACAGATAGGGAATGTCAATGCACCAAAACCTGGTCCAATTTCAATAACATTATCATTTTTAATGAAATTTATTTTTTCTATAATTTTGTTAATAATTTTTTTATTTATTAAAAAATTTTGCCCGAACTTTTTAATTGAAATATGTTTTTTATATATTAAATCATTCATTTTTTTTCCTAAAAAGTTTTTTAAAAAATTTTATAAAATAATATAAAAATAATAAATTGTAAAATATTTCTTTCTAATATTTATTAAAAAGTTAATAAATCAAATACTTTTATTTATAAAGACCTTAAAAAAATAAAATAATATTTTTTTATTATATATAAATAATGTTTATTATTCTAAATAAACGGCACGAAAAATTTTTATAAAAATAATAATTAAAATTAAATTTATAAAAAATGTGTGCCGATAAAAATATTTAATAAATATAAAGAAAATACAAAAAAATTATTTAAAATAAATATTTTTTTATTTGTCAAATATATTTTATATAAAAAAATATTAAAAATTATTTATATATGCAATTATTTAATACATAAAAAATCTATATGTAATAATATTGGTTTATATACATGACGCTGAATATCTTGTACAATAACAAAAAATTTTTTATTTTCCAAAGAAATTAATAATTCACTTGAATAAAAAATATCATTTTTTTGTAAATTAAAAATTATATCATGTTCTATTAAAATTAATAATTCCTTTTCTAAAAACTGTTTACCATATATTATACTTGGAATTTGATGATTAATTCTTCGTATATAACGACTATTATTTGTACCAAATTTATTACGATAAACGGCATTAAATTTTATCATATTTATACAACCTTATGAAATATTAAAATTTTTTTTAAAAATTCAAATAAATATTAAATATAATATAATTCTATAAAAATTATAGATATATAAAATTAATTTCATTAATTAAATTATATATAATATTAGATAAAAAAATATTTTATACACTAAAAATACTATTTTTATGTAATAATGATGTTTTCTTTAACCAAAAAATTTCATCTTTTCTTATATCACTATTTTTTGTTTCTAGAATAATAGGAATTTTTTGAAATTCAGTTGCTTGTATAATACGAGAAAAAACATTCTTTTTTATTTTACCAAAACCTAAATTATGATGTCGATCTAATCGACTATTAAACTTTCCTTTAGAATCATTTATATGAATACCTAATAAATATTTAAATCCTATTAAATTATTAAATTTATTAAATGTATACAAAAAATAATCAATGTTGTTAAGTTGATATCCTGAAGCAAATAAATGGCAAGTATCCAAACATACACCAATTCTAGATTTATCTTCAATTTTATCAATAATAGATGCTAAATGCTCAAAACAATATCCAACACTACTTCCTTGACCTGCTGTATTCTCTAAAACAATAATTATCTTTTTAGTTTTACTTAAAATGAAGTTTATAGAATTAGAAATGTTTTCTAAACATTGTTTTTCATTAATTTTATATAAATGATTACCAGGGTGTACATTTATCATAGTTAAACCTAATTTATAACAAGAATTAATCTCTTGAATAAAAGACTGACACGATCTTTTCTTCATTTCTTTATTTGGATGACCTAAATTAATCAAATAACTACTATGAGGTAAAATTTGTGAAGAAGAATAATGATATTTTTTACAAGCTTTACGAAAATTAAATACTGTATCTTTTTCTAAAGGTTTTTTATTCCATCTTAATGGATTATTAATAAAAAATGAAAAAGCTGTTGCTTCTAATTTAAAAGCCCTTAAAACAGATTTTTCTAATCCTCCAGCCACACTAACATGTGCCCCTATATATTTTATCACAATTAATTAATCCTTTTAAAAACATATATTATAATTATTAAAAATAAATATAGTATACATATACTACTTTGATTATAATAATCATTAGAATAGATAAAAAAAATAATATAAGTTTAATATAAATATACTATTAATTTATATTAATATAATTTTTTTAAAATAAATATTTTAAAATTCAAAAAACAAATAAAATTATTTAAAAATAAATAATTTTATCAAAATTAATATAAATACTTTAATAAATTTTAATTTATATAAATATATTAAAAATTTTTAAGAGTATTTCTAAAAAAAGAAAAATAATGTCAAAAATAGAATATACATTTTATAAAATGATTTATATGTTAAAAAAATTCTGGCATCAAAATAAATGTACAATTTTACAACCACTAGATATATCTGTTGGAGCAGGAACATTTCATCATCATACCTTTTTTAATGTTCTTAAAAAGGAACCTATATCAATTGCTTATATACAACCATCAAGAAGACCCTCTGATGGAAGATATACAACTAGCCCTAATAGACTACAACATTATTATCAATTTCAGGTTATTATGAAACCATTTCCTGAAAATATACAAAAATTATATTTACTTTCTTTAAAAAATACTGGAATTGATATTAATAATAATGATATTAGGTTTATAGAAGATAATTGGGAAAATCCTACATTAGGGGCGTCTGGTCTAGGATGGGAAATATGGTTAAACGGAATGGAAATCACACAGATTACATATTTTCAACAAATGGGAGGAATTAATTGTAATCAACCTACAATCGAAATAACATATGGATTAGAAAGAATTGCTATGCATATACAAAATATAAATAATATATATGACATATTGTGGGATAGTAATTCAGAAAAAAAAACAAAATATTCTGATATATTTTTACACAATGAACAGGAAAATTCTTCTTATAACTTTGAATTTTCTAATACAAATCATTTATTAAAATTATTTAAATTACATATTCAAGAGGCGGATAGATTAATTAAATTACCTAATCCATTACCTATTCCTGCATATGAACAAATGTTATATGCTATTCATTACTTTAATTTATTAGATTGTAAAAAGATATTATCTACTACTGACCGAACAGACTATATTTTAAAAATAAGAAAAAAAATCAAAAAAATTGCTATACAATATATATGTATTTATAATAAAGGATAAATTATGAATCAAAAAATATTATTAATAGAAATACAAACAGAAGATTTACCTAGCAAAGAACTTAAAAATATAGCAGAATATTTTCATAGTTCTTTTAAAAAAGAACTAAATAAAAATAAAATAAAATATAAATCAATTATTTTATTCTATACTTCTAAAAAAATAGCTTTAAAAATTTTTTCTTTATCTTATATTAACAAATTAAAATATATTAGAAAAATAGGACCTCTAATAAATAAATCTTTTGATGAAAATAATAAAATAACAAAAATAGCTAAAAAATGGTTAGATCTAAATAAAATTTCTATTAAAAATACTAAAAAAATCTATATTAACAAAAATAAATATCTTTCTTATACTAGCACAAGTAAACCTCTATCTTTAAAAAAAATATTAAAAAAAATTATACCTAATACTATAAAAAAAATACCATTAAAAAAATCTATGCTATGGAAAGAAAATTCCATTAAATTTTCAAGACCAATACATAATATAATGGTTTTATTAGATGATAAAATTATTCAATTGAATATACCAGGTATTAATTCTAAAAACATTTCCTATGGACATTTTCTAATGTCTCCAAAAGAAATAATATTTAGCAATGCAAATCAATATACTACTGAATTATTTGAAAAAAAATATATACTCATTAGTTATGAAGAAAGAAAAAAAAAAATATTTGATCAAATAATAAATTTATCTAAAAAAATCAATAAATTAGTTACTATTAATAATAAGTTATTAGAAGAAATAGCCATATCTACAGAATGGCCAATAGCTCATATAGGTCAATTTAAAAAAAAATATTTAAAAATTCCTATAGAAATACTAGTCTATACTATGGAATGTAATCAAAAATATTTTCCTTTATATAATATTAAAACAAGAAAAATTACTAATTATTTTATTTTTATAAGTAATATCAAAACAATAAACTCAAAAAAGATAATTAAAGAAAATGAACAAGTTTTATACTCTAAACTAAGTAATATTGATTTTTTTATAAAAAAAGATCAAAACATAAAATTCTCTGAAAGATTAATTTTGCTAAAAAATATTTCCTTTCAAAAAAAACTTGGATCTATGTATGATAAAACATTAAGAATAAAAAAATTAAGTAAATATATTGCAAAAATCATAAATTCTAATTTAAATTTAACAAAAAAATCTGCCATTTTATCTAAGTGTGACCTAACAACACATATAATAACAGAATGCACAGCTCTTCAAGGTATTATTGGTATGCATTATGCTTTACAAGATAAAGAAAAAAAAGATGTAGCCATACCAATTAAAGAACATTATTTACCTACGTTTTCTCAGTCAAGTTTACCTACTAAAAAAATATCATGCGCAATAAGTATTGCAGATAAAATTGACAGTATAACTGGAATTTTTAGTATTGGAAAATATCCTAAAAATAATAAAGATCCATTTGCATTGCGTAGAGCAGCAATAGGAATTATAAGAATAATAATTAAAAAAAAAATAAATATTAATTTAAAAAAATTAATTAAAAAATCAATTAATTTATACAAAAATATAAAACAAAAAAAAATAATACAAAAATCAATTTTACAATTTATATTTTCTAAATATATGTCTTTATATATAAAAAAACACAATAAAAATATTATCCTTTCTGTTTTATCTTTAAAATTAGTAAATCTTGTTGAAATAGATGTACGTATAAAAGCATTAACAAAATTTAAAAAAAACAATAATATGGAAAATATTTTAAAAATATATAAAAGAATTAATAATATTCTCTATAAAAAAATAGATACAATGAAAATAATTAAAGTTAATCCATTAACCTTAAAATGTATAAAAAATTTTACACAATACGAAAACAAACTTATTCAATCAATTAATTTTATTCAAAAAAAATTTAATACAAAAGAGCAAATAAATTATTTACTTTTATTAAAAAATATTCAAAAATTATGTCAACCTATAGAAGAATTTTTTGAAAATTCTTTTATATACGATAAAAATATTGAAATACGATCATATCGAATATTTATATTAAAAAAAATAAAGAAAATATTTTTATATATAACTAACTTTTCTTATTTATAAATTAACAATTTATTAATATTTTAAGAAATACATAAATATTTAAATATGACAATATAAAATATATATAATGAAATATTATACTGTATTAATAATTTTTATTATATTAATTTTAGTAAATTTATTAATTCATTTACTTTTTAATAGTATAAATATTTTTAATAAATAATATTTAAAACAATTAAACTAAATAATTTTTATTAATTTATAGAAAATTATTAAATAAATACAGTATAATTCTTACTTATAATTTATAAAATGTTTTATATTTTTTAAAAAAATATTAAACATTCATTATATATAATTATATATTAACTATTAATATGATTTTAAAAATAAAATTAATATTAAATAAAAGTTTTAATAAACTTAAAAAATCTATTTCTATAAAAATAGATTTAAGTAATATTATTTTTTATCTTTACATATTTTAATGACTCTACTCTATTTCTTAACTTTTGTCCTGGTTTAAAAACTACTACTCTTCGAGCTGAAATAGAAACATTTTCACCAGTCTTTGGATTTCTTCCGGGCCTTTGTTTTTTATCTCTTAGATAAAAATTACCAAAACCCGATAACTTGACTTCTTCTCCAATTTCCAGTGACTTACGTACTTCTTCAAAAAAAATTTCTACTAAATTTTTTATATCTTGTTTACTTAATTCTAGATTATTAAATAAATAATCTGAAATTTCTGCTTTGGTTAATACCATAAATTTATTCTCTTAAAGTTGCTCCTAATTTATCTTTTAAGGCAATAATACATTGAGAAATATTTAAATTAATATCAGATTCTTTAAGTGTATTTTTAATACTATTAAAAACAAAACAAATAGATACACTCTTTTTTTTAGGAGGTATATTTAATCCAAAATATACATCATATATATGTATATTAGTTTTTTTTATACTAATATTTTTGTAACATATATCAAGAATACTTTTAGTCAAAATATTTTTTGAAACAATTATAGAAATATCTCTTTTACTACTCGGTAAAATAGATATATATTTTACATTAATAGGATTTTTACTACAAATTTTTTTCCACATAATTTCAAATAAAATAATAGGATCTTTTAAATTAAAAATATTATGAAAAGTAATATCTAATACTCCAATTCGACCAATTAATTCACCAGATAAATAAATACCAGCACTTTTATCCGCACATAGACCAACATAATTTTCTGAAACAAATTCTATATAATCTAACTTTCCGCAAATATTCAAAATAGATTCAAGATCACCTTTTAAATCATAAAAATCAAATTTTCTATCTTTTAAATACCATTCACGACGACTAATAACTCCGCTAATTGCTGCAGATAAATACTCATTTTGAACAATTTTATCATTATTTTTTTTTACAAGACAAAAACATGATCCAGTCTCAAAGATACGGATAGATTCTTGTTGGCGTTTTTGATTATAAGAAATACAATTTATTAAACCAATCCACAAAGATAATCTCATTTCAGACATATCATTAGAAATAGGATTTTTAATTTTTAGTACATCAAATTTTGATAAAAAATGTTTTTGTATCATAGGATTTACAAAACTATAAGAAATAATTTCAAAATATCCACGATCTGAGAGAAATAATTTAATTCGTGATAATGATACTTTTTCTTTCTTATCTAGAAAATTATTTATATATTCTTTAGGTGGTACTGATTTAATATTCTTATAATCATAAATACGAATAATTTCACTAATTAAATCTTCAATAATAATAATATCAGAACGCCAGTATGGGGGGGTAACAAAAAAAATATCATTTTTTTCATAAAATGAAAAATAACCATTATCTAAAATAGAGATTACATCTTTTTTAGTAAAAATAACTCCAGAAATTTTATTTAATTTATTAATTGTCAATAAAAATATATTTGAAATAAAACTATTATTATTCATATTATATTTTTTATATTCTGAAGCATTCCCTCTGCATATATCAATTATTAATTTTTGAGTGTATTTAAAAATATTTTTTTGTATATTAGGATATATATTATATTTTGAATAATCTAATTGTCTATTTATTATAGGAATTAATACATTTCTCTTTTGTAAAAATTGATAATCAAAACAAATAGAACCTAGAAATAAATTTTTAGTAGAAAAATCCATAGTTGCATAGTTAGAATATTCCATATCTTCAAAAGATAAAATATTTTTGTTATCTGATAAAACAATAGTACCTTCTAACAAAGAAAAATCATTATTATATATATCTTTAATTATTTCTTTTTTTTCTATACATTTTATAAATAAATTTTTATTCAGTTTATCTAAATCAAAAACATGAAACCAATGTCCAGTTTCAATAAATATATAATTCAGAATATTTGTTATAATATTATTAGTTAACATACAAGATCTTCTTAATCGATCTTGCATCCAGAAAGGTAAAACAGATTTTAATTTTATTGAGTATAATTCACAAAAAATATATTGAATATTATTAATTTGAATATTAACATTAAAATTACATGAAAAAAGTTTTTTTTGATCTAAAGAAGATTTATATACTAATTTAGGTAAAGGTAAATTGTTTAATATTGCAATTTCTCTAGATATACCCCAAATAGAACGTAAATCTATACGGTTAAAAGGTATAGATAATTTAATTATACAAGTATTTTTATAAAAATAATCATTAAAATTTGATCCTATTTTAGCTGTATCTTCTAGAATAATAATATTATGATTATTTTTTTCTATGTTTAATTTACTATAAGAACCTAACCTATTACTTAAAATATTTTCATTAAAATCAAAAAGAAATTTATCAATATTTTTTTTTAAAAATTTTTTAGATAAAATAACTGGAACTTTAGTTCCAATTAATAAATACTTAGTTTCTTTATATATAATAAGAACATTTTTATTTTTATCAATACATACTGTATATACAATTAATTTTTTATTTATATTATATATTTTTTTTGAAATAATTTGACCTATAACTGTATTTAAAAAAAGAATCTTATTTTCTTTAATGAACTCTGCCTCACAACCAAAATCTGTTAATTGTCTACATATCTTTTTACTTGAAATAGACAAATTAATCCATTTATGTAACCATTCTTCACCAAACTTCATTTGTAATAATCTCTATTAAACAAACTGTTTTAAAAATCGTATATCGTTTTCAAAAAAATAACGAATGTCAGATACTGAATATTTTAACATAGCAATTCTTTCTATACCAACACCAAACGCGCAAGCTGAATAAACATTATGATCAATTTTACAGTTTTTTAAAACATTAGGATGAACCATTCCACAACCTAAAATTTCTAACCAATTTCCATATTTATCTTGAATATCCATTTCTGCTGAAGGACAAGTAAAAGGAAAATATGAACTTCGAAAACGTAATTTAACATCTTTTTTCAAAATTTGTGTAATAAAATTTTCTAAAATCCATTTTAAATTTGAAAAAGAAATTGATTTATCTACTATTAAACCTTCAATTTGATGAAACATAGGAGTATGTGTATGATCATAATCACGGCGATATACTTTTCCAGGAAAAATAGCTCTTATTGGATAAGAATATTTTTCTAAAATTCTCACTTGCATACTAGACGTTTGAGTACGTAAAATATGATTAGAATTAAACCAAAAAGTATCATTTATACTTCTTGACGGATGATTATTTGGTATATTTAAAGAATCAAAATTATAATATACATCTTCTAATTCTGGACCATAATATGTTAAAAAACCCAAGTGATTAAAAATTTTTTTCATTTCATTAATAACTATAGTAATGGGATGCAAACTACCACGTTCAAATTTTCTACCAGGTAAAGAATAATCAAAAAAAGATTTATTTTTTTTTTCTTTTAATATATCTCTATGTATTTTTTTTTTTTTATTATTAATTTTATTTTTAATATTTTTTTTAAAATCATTCAAAATAACACTACATTGTATACGCTCAGAAATATTTAATTTAATTAATTTATTAAAATAAAAAGATATAACACTATTTTTTCCCAAATACTTAGATTGAAAATTATTTAATGAGTTAATATTATCTATTTCTTTCATTTCTAAAATTGCTAATTTAAAAATTTTTTTTAAAGATTGATGAATTTCTTTTTTTAATTTCACGTTTATACCAACATACTAAAATTATAATATAAATATATTTTTAATAAATATTTTTCATATACATAGGGAGATTGGTTACTCCCTCAAATAAAGTTTATAAAAATTTTGTTAATTTATTAATTAATTAAAGCTTTTTTTGAATAATCTATTAATAAACCAAATGTATCTCTATCAAAAACCGCTGTTTCTGCTAATATTTTTCGATTAATATTAATTGATGATATTTTTAAACCATGTATAAATTGACTATATGATAAATTATAATTTTGAGCAGCTGCATTTATTCTAATAATCCATAATTTTCTAAAATTCCTTTTTTTATTACGTCTATCTCTATAAGCATACTGCCCTGCTTTAATAACAGCTTGATTTGCAACACGATACACTCTAGAACGCGCCCCATAATAACCTTTTGCTAATTTAATTACTTTTTTATGACGAGCGTGTGCTGTAACACCTCTTTTTACACGTGCCATTAAAAATCTCCTTTATAAGTTATCAAGTACATAAAATTTTTATTAAAAATTAAATATAAGGAAGAAAAAAAGAAATTTTACTTCGATCTGATGATGAAATAATAACCTTTTTGCGAAGATGACGTTTATAATTAGTATTTTTTTTCGTTAAAATATGACGTAAATTTGCTTGTTTTCGCTTAAATTGACCAGAAGCAGTTTTTTTAAACCTTTTTGAAGCACTGCGTAAAGTTTTAATTTTAGGCATAAATATTCCAAAATAAAAAAATATCTTATATTAAAAATTAAATAAAATAAATTATATAAATAAATTTATTTCTTCGGAGATAAAATCATTACCATTTGCCTGCCTTCGATTCTTCTTGGAAATGATTCAACATTTGCTAAAATAGATAAATCATTTTTTAATCGATTTAACATGTTAACCCCAATACTTTGATGGGCCATTTCCCGACCTCTAAACCTAAGAGTAATTTTTACTTTATGACTATCTTTTAAAAATCGTATTAAACTTCTTAATTTAACTTCATAATCTCCTTTATCTGTACTTGGTCTAAATTTTATTTCTTTCATTTGAACTATCTTTTGTCTCTTTTTCTGTTTTTTAAGAGCTTTACTTTTTTCATACAAAAATTTACCATAATTCATAATACGACATACCGGGGGTATAGAATTAGGACTAATTTCAACTAAATCAAATCCATATACTTTAGCTTGTTCTAATGCTTTATAAAGACTAGTAATTCCTAGTTGTTCACCGTCTAAACCCATTAATCTTACTTTAGAAGAAATAATTTCTTTATTAATACGATGGGGACGGGATAATTGATTTTTTTTTCCGACTTTTATACTCTAGCCCTCCATATTGATATCATGTATACTATAATTTTTAATATTATTAATAATATTTTCAATAAAAATATTAATATTTTGTTGATATAGTTTATTAGAAAACCTATTTCTTATTGTTATATCATTATTTTTTACTTCTCTATCTCCACATATTATAATATATGGTATTTTTTTATTAATATAATTACGAATTTTAAAACTAATACTGTTAGATGTAATATCTGAAATAGCCCTTATTTTATAAGATAAAAATAATTTCATTATTTTTTCTACATAAGAGATATGTATAGTAGAGATATTTATAATAACTACTTGAATTGGACATAACCATATAGGTAAACTTCCATTATATTCTTCAATTAAAATACCTATAAATCTTTCTATAGAACCTAAAAAAGCTCTATGAATAATAATAGGATATTTTTTAAAATTATCTCTATTTATATAGAAGGCATTTAATTTTTTAGATAAATAAAAATCTAATTGAATAGTTCCACATTGCCATATTCTCTGCAAAGAATCCTCTAAGGCAATTTCAATTTTAGGACCATAAAATGCTCCTTCACCTAATTGATATTGAAAAGATAATCCGTGATCTTTTAAAACGGATTCTAAATCATTTTCTGCTTGATCCCAAATATCATCACTACCAATTCTTTTTTCTGGACGAGTTGAAAATTTTATAGTAATTTTTTTAAAACCAAATGTATTATATAAATCAAATAATAAATTAATACAATTATTTAATTCTAATTTAATTTGTTTTTTAGTACAAAAAATATGTGCATCATCTTGAGTAAAACCACGTACACGCATTAATCCATGTAAAGAACCTGAAGATTCTTTTCTATGGCAACTACCAAACTCAGACATGCGTATTGGTAAATCTTTATAAGATTTTAAACCATATTTAAAAATTTGAACATGAGCTGGACAATTCATGGGTTTTATACAATATTCTCTGTTTTCAGATTTTGTAACAAAAATAGATGAATTATAATATTTCCAGTGACCACTTTTTTTCCAAAGTTTTTTATCTAAAATAACAGGACTCTTTACTTCTATATAATTATTTTTAATTAACTTATCACGAATAAAACTTTCTAATTGTTTGAAAATAATATATCCATTTTCATGCCAAAATATCATACCAGGAGACTCTTTTTGAATATGATATAAATTTAAAAATTTTGCAATTTTACGATGATCACGTTTTTCTAATTCTTTTTCTTTCGAAACAAACTCTATTAACCGTCTTTTTGAAACTTGAACGATAACATGAATCCTTTGTAACATTTTATTTTCTTTTTTATTATTCCAATATGCTCCTGAAATATCTTTTAATAAAAAGTATTTACAAAACTTAATATTAAATACTTGAGGTTGTTTAGAAAATTCACAATAATCTTCATGATAACAAATATTAATACTATTTTCATTAACTGATTGTTTATTAATAATACTAATTTGATAAATCTCATTTTTTTTTTTTAATAATTTTAAAAAATCTTTTTTAAAAATGGTTTTTGTATATATTTCATATGAATTAGAAGCTTTTTCTAACATATTTATAGAAATACTATTTAAATCTTGTTTTGTTAAAATATATAACATATCTATATCACAATAAAAACCAGATTCAGTTATACATCCACCTGCTATTTTTACATTTGGCCACATAGATTTTAATATACGATTTAATAATTGCATACAAGAACGTTTTACCATTTGTAAAAACATTTTATTGTTTTCATCAATCATTATAATTGATGAATCATGATATACTAATGTATTTAAATCAACTAATTTATTATCTATAAATCCAGCAATAAAATGTGATAAATGTTTTGGATATACATCTTTAAAAATTTTTTTTAAAGTAACAGGGCTTTTATATATCTTTTTAATTCCATCGCATGTTGTAACAACCTGCATATTTAATCCTTAAAAAAAATTATATTAAATAAAATTCATATTCTAATATAAAAATAAATATTTTTTATATTTATAAAAAATTTAAAAACGAACCTTAATAGATTCAGATAATTGTTCTAATATAGCAACACTTTCTTCCCAGCCTAAACAAGAATCAGTAATAGATTGACCAAATACTAATTCTTTTATATTACATATTTTTTGTGAACCTTCTTTTAAAAAACTTTCGATCATAACTCCAGAGATAGAAGTAGATTTATTATAAATTTGACGTGCAACTGATGTGGATACATTTAACTGTCTTTTATAATCTTTTAACGAATTGGCATGACTAAAATCAACTATTAAATTATCAGGTAAATCAAATTTTTTTAATTCTTGAACTGCAAAATCAATATCTGATTTATGATAATTGGGTAATTTTCCACCACGCATTATAATATGCGCATAATGATTCCCTTGTGTGCGATGAATTACAGTTCTTCCATATTTATCTGGAGATAAAAATAAATGACTTGCTTTTGCAGAACGAATTGCATCAATTGCAATAGAAATATTGCCATCAGTTCCATTTTTAAAACCTATAGGACATGGTAAATAAGAAGCAAGCTCTCTATGCACTTGACTTTCAGTAGTACGAGCCCCAATTGCCCCCCAACTAATTAAATCAAAAATAAATTGACTTACTGTAGAATCTAAAAATTCTGTTGCAGTTGGAACACCTAATTTATTAATTTTTAATAATAATTTTCTTGCTATTGCTAATCCATCATTTACATTAAAACTACCATCTAAATATGGATCAGATATTAAACCTGTCCAACCTAATACTGTACGAGGTTTTTCAAAATATGTTCTCATAACAATTTCTAAATAAGAAGAATATTTATTACGTAATGTCTTTATTCTTTTAGCATATTCTATTGCTGCTATAGGATCATGTATAGAACACGGACCTATAATAACTAGTAATCTTTTATCTTGACCTGATAAAATTTTCTGTATATTATCACGTGTCAACTGAATTAAATTATAAACTGTAGGGGTTATTTTGTAACGTTCAAATAAAATTTTTGGAGTTATTAACAAACTATTTTTTTTTAAATTAATTAATTCATCAATTTTTTTCATTTTATTCTCTATATAATTTTATAAAAATGTAAATATAAACTACTCATAATAAACTATAAAAAAATAAATATATATAAATAAAAAAATATTATATTAGCTAGTATAGCTAAAAAATAAAATTCATTAAAAAAATCCATATATAAAATTAATATATTTATTTTATATAAAATATAATAACATATTCAAATACAGTAATTGAAATTTAATAAAATTAAATAATATTATATATTATTATTTTAATAAAAAATAAATTATATATAGAATAAAAAAATAAGATTTTTTTAAATATTTTATGTATATAAAAATATTTCTTAAATCATTAAACTAATAATATAAAAATATTTTTCTATTAAAATACTTAAAATAACATAAAAATCATTACTTTTATACAAAATTATTTTTTAAAAATAAAAACATTAAATTATAATTTATGATACATAATTAAAATTTTTTATATAAAAATTAATAAATATATTAACTAAATTGACATCAATATAAAAAAAATAATGATTTTATAATATAAAAAAGATATAATTCTAATCAGTAAAAGTTAATTTATTTACAAGATTTATATAAAAAACTTAAATAATTTAATAATAAATTTATTTAATAAAATAATTATCTAGATACATATAAAAATAATATAATTAATAGTTTTATAGAAAATATTATTAATAATCTTCAAATATATTTATTCAAATATGAAAATTATGAAAAAAAATACAAAAAAAACACCAATCAAAATAACTAAAAAAGCAACAAAACAAATATTATTTTTATTAAATCAAGAAAAAAAAAGCAAAGGAATTAAAATAAAAATAAAAAAATCTGGATGCGCTGGATTTAAATATATACTAAAATTAGCATATAATATTTATAATTCTGATGATATTTTTGTAATAAAAAACATTAAATTTATTATTCCAAAAGATATAATATCAAAATTAGAAACAACTACTATAGATTTTTCTAAAACAGGACTAAATTATTCATTTACATTTAAAAATAAAAATCATATTTCTACTTGTGGTTGCGGGGAAAGTTTCAATATATAAAAATATTGAAACTTAAAATATTTTAAAAAAAATAAAATATATAATTAAATTTTCCAAAAAACAAGAACATAATTTTTTTTCCCTCTACACAATAGTGTATATTTATTATGTAATAAATCTGATGAAGAAAAAAAATAATTTTTTTGATTTTGTACTGCGCCATTTATACATATAGCTCCAGAAACTATCATATTTCTAGCCTGATTTAAAGAAACAGATAATGATGACAGTACTAATAAATGCGGCAAATCTAAAAAATTTTTACAAACAATAGACGGAATTCCATCTTGAAGTAATTGAATAAAATCTTCTTCTTTAATATTCTGAATAGGTCCACCTTTAAATAAAAAATTTATAATACGTTTAACAGAAGTTAAAGCGTGTTGACCATGTACAAAATGAGTTAAAAAATCTGCTAAAAAGATTTTTTTATTTATAATATTTGTTTTGTAATTAGTGTCACAAAACTTAATATCTATCATATTTATATCAATAGGAGTAAATAATGTAATAAAATTATTAATATCTTGATCTGAAATATTAATCCAAAATTGATAAAATTTATAAGGACTAGTTCGTTTAGGATCTAACCATATAGTAGTACCTTTTTCAGTTTTACCAAACTTCTTTCCACTTGTATCTGTTAATAATGAATTAGTAGCACCGAATACTTCATCATTATATAACTTCTTAATTAAATGTATACCAGACAAAATATTACCCCATTGATCAGATCCTCCAATCTGTAATTTAACTCCATATCGTTTATATAAAATAGAAAAATCATATGCTTGCATCAAGCTATATGAAAATTCGGTAAACGACATACCTGTTTTTTCTTTTAGTAATCTTTTTTTAACTGATTTTTTATGAATCATATAATTTATAGAAAAATGTATTCCAATTTTTCTTAAAAAAGACAATATAGAAATGTCTTGAAACCAAGAATAATTATTTAATATTAATGCTTTATTTTTAATATGATTACTATCATCAAAAAAAAATAATAACTGTTTTTCTAAACAAATTTGATTAAATTTTAAAAAATCCAATGAGTTCTTTTTTCTTTCTCGTTCCTTAAAACTAGGATCTCCGACTATACTTGTTGCTCCACCAATCAAAATAATTGGAGTATGACCAAAATTTTGAAAATATTTTAAGCATAAAATTGGCAATAAATGACCAATATGTAAACTACTATTTGTAGGATCAAAACCACAATATAAAAAAATTCTATTATTTTGTATATATTTATACAAATCTAATTTATTAAAAATTTGAGAAAAAAAATTTTTTTTTTCTAAAAAATCCATAATGTTAATTTTATTAACCATTCTAATAACCTATTAAATTAAAAAATTAATAAGAATAAACTGTTATAATTACTATATATAATTTAATTATTATATAGTTATTTTTAAAAAAATTATTATTTATATTTCAATACTAAATTAAAATAATATAAAAATATATATTTTTAATTGATAAATTAATTTTTATATAGTAAAATATTACTAATAAATACGTTCGTAACTCAATGGTTAGAGTGCTACTATGACATGGTAGAAGCTGGTGGTTCAAATCCACCCGAACGTAAAAAATTATATGTAATTTATTAATCATGTTTATAAAAAAATTATTTTTAAAATATCCTAAACAAAAAAAATTTTTATTAGCTTTAAGTGGAGGTGTTGATTCAACTGTATTATTACACCAATTGCTTATCTATAAAAAAGAAAATAATATAAAAATTCGAGCAATACATATAAATCATAACTTATATTCACATTCTATAGCTGCACAAAAATATTGTGAATATATTTGCAAAAAACACAATATAGAAATTATTATTGAGAATATATATATTCCAAAAAAAAATAAATATGGTATAGAAGGTTATGCTCGACTAAAAAGACTTAAAATTTTTAAAAAATATTTATTACCAAAAGAAATATTATTACAAGCACATAATCTTAATGATCAATGTGAAAATCTCTTTTTAAAATTAAAAAGAAAAAGTGGAATTGATGGGTTATCAGGAATAAAATTTAGTTCAAAATATAATACTATCAAAATAGTACGTCCATTAATATCTATACAAAAAAAAAAAATTATATCTTGGGCTAAAAAAAAAAAAATAAAATGGGTGGAAGATGAATCTAATAAATTAATTCAATACGATAGAAATTTCTTAAGAAACAAAATTTTATTAAAAATCTACAAAAGATGGCCAGAATTTTTAAAAAATTGTATAAAAAGTATAAAAATACTTGAAAAAGATCAAAAAGCATTAAATTTTTTTATTAAAATTTTTTTAAAAAAAAATATGTTTTTAGATGGATCATTATCATTAATAAATTTTTCTAATCTAAAATTAGAAGCAAAATATTCCGTATTAAAACAATGGTTAAAAAATAAATGTGGTAGTGTTCCAACTTATAAAATTTTAAATAGAGTATATCAAGAAATTATTTTAAACAAAAATTATCATAATAAAAAAATAATTTTTAATAATGGAGAAATAAGAAAATTTAAAGAAAAAATATACTATATTACTCCAAATTCTAATATTAAAAATATAATTATATATTGGAATAATATTTATAAACCTTTAAAACTACCAGAAAATTTAGGATTTTTAGTATCTAAAAAAATTTTTTTTCAAAAAAAAAAAAGTTACAAAATTACATTCCCTTCACAAAATACGTTAATTAATATTCGTTTTTATATTAAAAAAGAATATATATTTAATAATATAAAAAAAAAAAATAATATAAAAAAAATATTTCAAAAAAATAACATACCGCCCTGGTTAAGAAACACAATACCATTATTATTTTATAATGAACAATTAATATCTGGTATTGGTATATTTAATACAAATTATATTAAAAAAATAGATAATGAATATATAAAAATTTTATGGATAAATTTAATAAATTAAAATATTTCATTTATTTTAAAAAATCATCAATAAAACTAATTTCAATTCGTTTATATAAACATGAAAAATCATTAATTTTATGATTTAATAACGGTTCATTAATTTTATCCCAATATAATGATGTATTTAAAAATAATTCAGATTTATATACTAATTTCGGCATAATAGGCTTTAAAAAAATCATTATTATTCGAAATAAATTTATTCCTAAAGAACAAATATCATGAACTTTATTTTTATTATCTATATTTTTTATTAATAACCAAGGTTTTTTTTCATCAATATATTTATTTGCAAGATTAGATAAATATCTAATTTTCTGTATTACTAATGAAAATTTTCTTTCTTCAAATAAATCCTGAATACATATAGTTATATTAATAAACTGTTGATATAAATTTAATTCTTTAATATTATTTGATAATGTATTAAAAAAATACTTTTTTAAAAAAGAACTGTTTCTTGCAGCTAAATTAATTATATTATTCACAATATCTGAATTAATCTTATATGCATAATCATATAAATTTATATCTATATCTTCAATAGTATGTGATAATTTTGAAGCAAAATAATATCTTAAAGAATCAGAATCAAAACAAGATAACCATTTATTTGCTGAAATTGCTAATCCTTTTGATTTAGATAATTTTAATCCTTTAAAAGTAACATAACCATGAACAAATATTTTAGTAGGTTTTCTATAATTAATCGCTTCTAATATAGAAGGCCAAAACAAACTATGAAAATAAATAATATCTTTACCGATAAAATGATATAATTTATTTTTTGAATTTATAGACCAAAATTCATTAAAATTAATATTTTTTTTAATATTACATAATTCTTTAAAACAACTAATATAACCAATAGGAGCATCTAACCAAACATAAAAGAATTTATTAGAAAAGCCAGGAATTTTAAAACCAAAATATGGTTTATCTCTAGATATATTCCAAGATCGTAAACCTATAGATAACCATTCATTTATTTTATTTAATACAGATTTTTGAACAACTCCAGAATTAATCCATTTTTTTAAAAATTGTGAAAAATAAGATAATTTAAAAAATAAATGTTTAGAATTCCTAATATCAGGAGATGAACCTGATAATTCTGAAATAGGATTCAATAATTCTATAGCATTATAATTTACCCCGCAAAAATCACAATTATCACCATACTGATTAATAGATTTACATTTTGGACAAGTACCTTTTATAAATCTATCTGATAAAAACATATTCAGTTTTTTATCATACAACTGATCTATATATTTTTCTTTAATTAATTTTTTTTTTTTTATTATATGATATATATTTTCACATAAATTTTTATTAATCTTACTATCTGTAGATGAATAATGATCGTGAATAATAGAAAACTGTAAAAAATTATTTTTATGTTTTTTTTGCATACAATAAATTAATTTTTTTGGACTAATTTTCATTTTTTTTGCTTTTAACATAATAGCAGTTCCGTGTGTATCATCTGAACAAATAAAAATAACAGAACGACCTCTCATACGATGATATCTAACCCAAATATCTGCTTGAATTTGTTCTAATAAATGTCCTAAATGTATATCACCATTGGAATATGGAAAAGCACATGTTACTAAAATAGTATTAGTAAAATTTTTCATAAAATAAACCATAAAATAATAAAAAAAATAAAAATACTATAAAATAAACTAGTTAATTATTTTTTTTATAAAAAATATTTTTCTCTATTATAAATAAAATTATTTATTAAAATAAAATTTTATAAAAATAAAAAATTTTAATATTATATTATCAAAATATTTCATCATGCAGAATAATCTATACATTATATATTATATTTTAAAAAAAAATACAATTATTCTAACCAATTAGTATGAAAAGAACCTGATTGATCAATTCTATTATAAGTATGAGATCCAAAATAATCTCTTTGAGCTTGTATTAGATTAGCAGCTGAATTAACAGTACGATATGCATCGTAGTATGACAAAATATTAGAAAAAACAGGAACAGAAATTCCGTTATTTATAGCTTCAGTAACAACGGTACGTAAAGAAAGTTGATATAGATTAATAACATCTTGAAAAACCGGAGTAAATAATAAGTCAATTAAGTTATTATTTTCTGAAAATGCTGTTACAATATCATTTAAAAAATTTGCTCGAATAATACATCCAGAGCGAAAAATTTTAGCAATATCCGAAAACTGTAAATTCCAAAAATAATGTTCAGAAGCTTTCTTCATTAAAAAAAAACCTTGTGCATATGAAATAATTTTACCTAAATATAATGCTTTACGAACATCTTCAATAAACATTTCTTTATTAAAATTACTATTTAAGGATACTTTAGGGCCTGATAATATTGTAGAAGCAATCATTCTATTAGCTTTTAAAAAAGATAAGTATCGTGAAAAAACAGACTCTGTTACGATAGAACAAGGAACTTGTAATTTTAAAGCACTATTTGCTGTCCAGGTACCGGTACCTTTTCCTGAAGCTACATCTAAAATAGAATCAATAATAAAGTTTCCATCCATATCTTTTTTACATAAAATATTTCCAGTAATTTCTATTAAATAACTACATAATTCTCCTTCATTCCATTTTTTAAAAATACATGACAAATCAGTATTATTCATTCCAACTAAATTTTTTAGTAAAGAATAAGTTTCTGCAATTAATTGCATATCGCTATATTCAATACCATTGTGAACCATTTTTACATAATGCCCAGATCCATTTGGACCAATATATTTTACACAATCTTCTTGGTTATATTTAGCTGAAATCTTTTTAAAAATCGGAGCAATTAATTTATAAGATTCTATATTACCGCCAGGCATAATAGAAGGTCCTTGTAATGCTCCGAGCTCTCCTCCTGATATTCCAACCCCGAGGAACTGAATAGATTTTTTTTGTAAAAAATTAAATCGTTTAATAGTATCTTTATAAAAAGAATTTCCTCCATCAATAATTAAATCACCAGAATCTAAATAAGGTAAAAGAACATTTATTATTTTATCAATAGGAGAACCTGATTGAATCATTAATAACACACAACGTGGTTTATTTAAAGAGTTAATAAATTTTTCTAAATTAGAAAAAGGAAATAATGAATTAACGGAGTTTTTAAATAAAAATTTCATTGTTTCGTTATGAGATCTATTAAAAACTGATACAGAATATCCATTTCTAGCAATATTAAAAGCTAAATTTTTCCCCATAACACCCATTCCAATAATTCCTATATCATTGTTTAACATAAATACCCTCACTAAAATATATATTGTTAATATATATATAAATATATACATTTATTTTAAAAAAATATTAATTAAATCCTAAAAAAATATCTTATTTATAAGAACGATCTTTTAAATTTAAAATAATTGATTTAAAATCTACATTAACAGACTGTAATAAAATTAATAAATGAAATAACAAATCAGATGATTCATTAATTATATTAGTCGAATTTTTTTCTAAAAAAGCTATAATAACTTCTATAGACTCTTCTCCTACTTTTTGTGCAATTCTATTTCTACCTAAAGAAAATAGATTACTAATATAAGATTTTTTAGAATATTCTTTTTTTCTTGATTTAATCACACTTTGTAACTTTACTAAAAAAGAATAAATTGGTTTAGAAGATTTAAAACAACTAAATCTATTTAAATGACATGTATTTCCAGATGGTTTTACCTTAACTAAAATAACATCATAATCACAATCAGTTGTAATTTTTTTTACATATAAAAAATTTTTAGAAAATTCTCCTTTTACCCATAATCTGTTTTTTTTACGAGAAAATAAAGTAAATAATCTTTTTTTAATTGTATTATTCAGCGCTTCTTGATTCATATATCCAAACATTAATATTTCTCCAGAAACATAATGTTGAGCAATAGCTGGAATCATATTATTTAATTTTTTCCAATTTAAATATTTTATATTTTTACAAGTTAACATTATCTAATTATCACTCCTTTATTAAATAAAAATTTTTTTAAATCAAGAACAGAAATAAATTTATTATGAAATATAGAAGCTGCTAAAGCACCATCTACTTTAGCTATTAAAAAAACATTTAAAAAATCATTCATACAACCAGCTCCACCAGAAGCAATTAAAGGAACTGAACAAATTTCGCGAATTTTTTTTAATTGTTCAATATCATAACCACCTTTAGTTCCATCGGTATTCATAGTGTTTAAAACAATTTCACCGGCACCTAATTTTTGTACTTTTTTTACCCAATTAAAAGTATCCCAGCATGTAAGATGAGATTTATTTTCATTTCCAGTATATTGAAAAACTTGATATTTTTTTTTTATTTTATCGTACCATGAATCTATTCCTACTACAACACATTGAACTCCAAAACGATCTGCTAATTTACTAATTAATAAAGGATTATGCAATGCTGGAGAATTAATAGATATTTTATCAGCACCTAATGATAAAACCTGCTTAGCATCTTCTACAGAAGAAATACCTCCAGCTACTGAAAAGGGTATATTGATTAATTCAGCAATTCTGGTAATCCATTTCATATCTAATAATTTTTTTTCAGGAGAAGCTGAAATATCATAAAAAACTAATTCATCAATACCTGATATAGAATAATATTTCACTAATTCAATTATTTTTCCAATAACAGTATGATTACAAAATTTAATACCTTTTACAACCATACCATTTTTAACATCTAAACACGCTATTATTCTTTTTGCCAACATTTTTGAGCCTCCAAAAAAGTAAATTTTTTTTCTAAAAAGGCACGACCTATAATAACATGTTCTATATTATTTTTTTTTAAATGATATAAATCAGAAATAGAACTAATTCCACCTGAAGATTGTAATATAATATTAGGAAATTTTTTTTTTAAACTTTTATATAAATTTATATTAGGACCTAAAAAAGTTCCATCTCTTGAAATATCAGTACATAAAATATTTTTTAATCCATATGGAATAAAATTATTTATTACACTTTCTAAATTAATTTTTGTAATATTTTTCCAACCATTAATTGCAACCTTATTTTCATTATTATTATTTATTTTTACGTCTAAAGCTAATATGAAATTAGCACAACCATATTTATCTAACCATAATTTAAAATTGTCTGGATATAAAATAGCAGATGTTCCTATAACTATTTTTGAAACACCGGAATTAAATAAATCTTCAATATCTCTTTCAGAACGAATTCCACCACCTATCTGAAAATCAATTTGACTATAATGAGAAATAATCTTTAAAATATGTTTTTGATGATTTAATGGGTTTGTACATCTATCTAAATCAACTAAATGTATATACGTTGCACCTTGTTGTACATAATGATCTATTTGTTTAAAAATATCCATTTCATAATGTATTTTATTATTATAATCACCTTGATACAAACGAACAATTTTACCATTAATAAAATCTAATGATGGAATAATCATATTTTTATATCTCTAAAAAATTTTTAATAAATTGCTCCCCCGGTTTTCCTGATTTTTCTGGATGAAATTGAACTCCAAAAAAATTTTTTACTGCTATTGCAGAACAAAATTGAATACCATTTATAGAAGAAGCAATAGTATATTGATTAACATTCATATAAAAACTATGTAAAAAATAAAAACGAGTATTATTATCAATGTTTTTAAATAATTCATGATTTATAGTATAATTTACAGTATTCCAGCCAATATGTGGAACTGAACAATTTATATTTGGTAATTTTTTTATCAAACATGATACTTTGTTTAATAAAATAGATTTTTTTCCTTCGTAACTATATTTTCCTAATAACTGCATACCTAAACAAATACCTAAAATTGGTTGCTGTGTACACTTTATAAAAGATAATAAATTTTTTTCTCTTAAAAATTTTATTACAGAAGAAGAAGTACCTATACCAGGTAAAAATATTTTTTTAGCCTTTTTAATCTCATAAATTGAATCAGTAACATAAGCCAAATATCCTAACCGACGTATAGAACATTGAATAGAATACAAGTTTGAACATCCTGTATTAATAATCACAATTGACATTATAATAAACCTTTTGATGTAGGTAAATCATGACCATCTAAATAAATAGCTTGTTTTAAAGAACGACCAAATGCTTTAAATAAACTTTCAGCACAATGATGATCATTTTTTCCAAAAGCATGTAAATGAATAGTAATCTTCATAGATTGACTTAAAGAATAAAAAAAATGTTCAATCATGCATACATTTAAATCACCAACATATTTATTTTTAAAAATAGCATAAAAAGATAAAAAAGAACGCCCTGATATATCAAGTAAACATGAACAAATACTTTCGTCCATAGGTAAAGTAAAACCATATCTTGATAATCCTATTTTATTTCCAAGGGCACGCTTTAATGCAGACCCTAAAGTTATCCCAATATCTTCTACTGTATGATGATCATCAACATACAAATCTCCTATAACATTAATATACATAAAAATACCACTATGTATTCTAATTTGATTTAGCATATGATCTAAAAAACTAATTCCAGTATTAATATAGTTTTTTATAGGAAAATCTAAACTAACTTTAATAAATATTTTTGTTTCTAAAGTATTTCTAGAAATTTCTGATACCCTATTAGGATATGTTAATTGTTTAACAATTTTTTTCCAAGAAAAAAATTTTGAATGATATAAAAAACTTTTAATTCCCATATTATGGGCTAACTGAATATCTGTATTTCTATCTCCAATTACATAACTATTCTTTCTATCTAATCCAATATTATTAATCCAATATGAAACTAATGAAGTATTTGGTTTTCTACAATTACATTTTTCGTGTATAAAGTGCGGGCAAATTAAAACGCTTTTAAAAAAAATTTTTTGTGAAGAAAAAATATTTAACATTAAATTATGTATTTTACTAAATTTTATTATGGGAAAAGAACTACTTCCTAAACCATCTTGATTGGTAATCATAACTAATTGATAATCTAAATCAATAAGTCTTAATAAAGAATAGATTACATCTTTTTCTAAATAAAATTTACTAATAGAATCGATTTGATACGTTTTTTTTGGTTCTCTAATTAAAGTACCGTCACGATCAATAAATAAAAATTTTTTTTTCATCTTATATTTTCTTTCCTTCAAACATAGATAAAATATTAATTAAATCTTTACATTCATTTATTGTACCTATTGATATTCTTAAGCAATCTTTTAAACCTAACTTATGCGATTGATCACGAATTATAATCCCTTTTGATATTAAATATTGAAATACTTTTTTAGATTGATAAAATTTTATAAGAACAAAATTAGCTTGACTAAAAAAAATGTTTTTTACACATGAAAAAGATTTTATTTTATTAATTAAAAAAAATTTATTTTTAAAAATTTGTAAAATATTTTTCTTTACTTTTGTAATATTTTTTAATTCTAATGACTTTATAGCAATATTAGATACTGGAGTAGGAATAGGATATGGAGCTAATACCTTTTTAAGGATATTAATAATATTTATATTTGATAATATAAAACCACATCTAATTCCAGATAAACCAAACGCTTTAGACAAAGTTCGCAAAATTACCAGATTATTAAATCTACTTAATTCAGAAATAAAACTATCTTGAATAGAATAATCAATATAAGCTTCATCAATAATTAATAAAGTAGTTTCAGGAATCATAGTAAGAATACTGATTATATCTTTTCGAAAAAACAAATTTCCAGTAGGATTGTTTGGATTACATAAATAAATTAATTTAACATTATTAATTTTTTTTTTAATATTTTTTATATCTAATTGAAAATTTGGTAAAACTGGTACTATTATTTTTTTAATATTAAAAATATCAGCTACTACAGAATACATATCATATGTAGGGGGGAAAAACATAATATTATCATTACCAGATACACAAAAAGTACGAACTAATAATTCAATTCCTTCATCAGCCCCTCTAGTAATTAAAATTTGATTATTAGGTATACAAGAATATTGAGAATATTTTTTTAATAATTTAAATGATTGAAATTCTGGATATCGATTTAAATTATTATGTTCATATTTAACTGTATTAATCCATGGAGATTCATTTGCATTTAAGTAAACATGACCCTTTAAACCAATACTACGTGCTGATTCATAGGGTTTTAAAATATGTATATGATTCGGAGTTAATTTTTTCATTTTATTTTAACTCATTAATAACTTGTTTATCTTTTAATACATTCATTCTAATACTTACTGATTTATTATGAGCATCCATTCCTTCTGTTAAAGATAATACTGAAATACTTTTTGATAAATTTTTTAAAGATTTTTTTGTCATTTTTTGAACTGTAATTATTTTTTGAAAATCAGAAATACGTAAAGTAGAATAAGTTTTAGAATATCCATATGTTGGTAAAACATGATTTGTTCCAGTAATATAATCACCTGCAGATACAGGAGTCCATTTTCCTAAAAATACTGCTCCAGCGTTTTTAACATATGATAAAAATTTTTTTGAATTTTTTATATGCAAAATTAAATGCTCAGGAGAATATAAATTTGATATTTCAAAACATTCAAGTAAGGAAGTAGAAATAATAATTCTACTATTTTTTAATGAATTTAAAATAATATCTTTATTAGATAAATAAGACAATTGTTTTTTAATTTCTACCACAACTTTTTTTGCAAATTCTAAACTTGTACTTAATAAAACTACCTGTGAATTACTGCCATGTTCAGATTGTGCTAATAAATCAGAAGCAATAAATGATGAATTAGAATATTTATCAGATATAATTAATATTTCTGAAGGACCGGCAGGCATATCTATTGATACACCAGGAATATCACGGCTAATTTGTAATTTAGCCTCTGTAACAAAAATATTTCCTGGTCCAAAAATCTTATCTACAGCTTTTATAGTTTCAGTTCCTAAAGCAAGAGAAGCGATTGCATGAGCCCCACCTAGTTGAAGAACTTGATTAATTCCACATATTTTAGCAATATATAATATTTCATTACTAACGGGTGGAGGGGAACATAATACAATATTTGAACATTTTGCCAATTTAGCTGGTATAGATAACATTAATGCAGTAGAAATTAATGGTAGTTTACCTTTAGGAACATATAAACCTACTGAATTTATAGGTTTTATAATATGCTGACAATATGTTCCTGGAAATGTTTCAACACATAAATTAGATGAAATTTGTTTAGAATGAAAAATTTCAATATTGTTTTTTGCAACTGAAACAGCATCTTTAAAAGACTTAGAAACTAAGTTAGCTGATAAATTTATTTTTTCTTGAGAGACATAAAAACAATCTAATTTAATTTTATCAAATCTTAAATTATAAGAATGTACAGCAACATCTCCATTTTTTTTAATAGTACTAATAATTTTTTTGATAGATTTTTTAATTTTTTTATCAGCAATAATACGAGGTCTTAATAATAAAAATTTTTTTTCTTCTTTTGTTAAATCACTCCAATTAAAAATATTTTTATATATATTTAACATAATTCTTTTATTCCATCATTTTTTCTATAGATAAAACTAAAATAGAGCTAGCCCCTAATAATTTTAATTGTTCCATGGTTTCCCAAAAAACAGTTTCGCTGCTAACCATATGTAAAGCTACTTTATTTTTATTACCAAATAATTCTAAAATAGTTGGTTGCTCTACCCCTTTTAACAAATCAGTTACTTTACTTAATTTATCTTTTTCAATATGTAACATAATATATTTAGACTCTCGTGCTTTAATAACACCTTGAATTCGATTTAATAATTTTTTAATAAATCTTCTTTTTTCCGGAATCATGTATTTCTCTTCACGAGAAATTAAACAAGCACGAGAATTATAAATAGTTTCTACTTCTCTTAACCCATTAGCATCTAATGTAGCTCCTGTAGAAACCAAATCACATATAACATCTGCTAAACCAGAATTATAAGCTACTTCTACAGAACCATTTAAAACAAACGGTTTAAAAGGAATATTTTTTTTATCAAAATATCGTTTTAATAAATTTGGATATGATGTTGCAATACGACAATTTTTTAAGCAAGATATATCCGAATATTCCATATCTAAAGGAACAGAAAGTGATAACCGACAAATACCAAAATCAAGATTTTGTAAAATAGTATATGAAACCGACTCTTTTGATAATAATCTAGTTAAACATTTTTCTTCTAAAACATTAGACCCTATAATTCCTAATTCCACTACACCATCCATAATTAAACCTGGAATATCATCATCTCTAACTAAAATAACATCTATTGGCATATTTTCTGCAAAAGCAATAAGACTAGATTTTTGTAAATTAATTTTGAGACCACAATTTTTTAATAAATTTTGTGAATCATTACTTAACCGACCTGATTTTTGTATAGCTAAACGCACACGATTTTTATTCAATTGCATAACCTTATTTTTATCAATATTAAATATAATAAAAATATAAATATATCTTTTCATAAAAAATATTTAAAATAATAAATATTTACTAAGATAAGTAATATATTTAAATATATAATAACTTAATTAATTTTTTATATTTATTTTTAAATAAAATTAACATTAAATCAATTTATATTTGTCTAAACTATGTTTAATATAATTAAAAAAATTATTTTCAATATCAATATCTAAAATACAAATTATTAATTATTTTTTTAAAAAAATAAAAATTATTATTAATTTAAAATTAATTATTATTTTTTAGAAAATATTATATTAAAATAAATAATATAATTTTTATAATAATTTAATAAATAAAAAAAATTTATTTTAATACAATATTAAAAATAATTTTTATAAGTTCATTTTATAATAATTAATCTTTAATAGATATAAAAATACTATATATATTACATATAATTATTTTTTATAAAAACTAATATAGCTGCATCATGACCAAATATTTTTGGAGCTTGATGAAAAGCTAATATATCAGGATGTTGAGATAACCAAAATGGAATTTGTTTTTTTAATATTTTTCTACCATACCCATGAAGAATATTAGCACAAAAGAATTTCTCTTTATGACAAATCATAATTAACTTTCCTAATTCTTTTTTAACTTGATATAAATTCATTCCATGTAAATCTAAAGTAATTTCTGGTATATACTCTCCTCTTTTTAATTTTTTTAAATCCAGATTATAACGCATATTTCTAACAAAACAAACAGGATTATTAGTTAATAAAAATGAATTTTCATTTACAATATCTCTAAAATAATAACTATGTGCTTCTTGTGTTAAAATATCTTTATTATATAATCGATACTTATTGTTATTTTTAATATTAATATGACAAATTTTATCTTGTATAATTTTTTTAACTCCTTTCATATAATATAAAAATGTTTCTTTTTCATTTAAATTAATCGTATTACTTTTTTTCATATCAAAATTTTCCAAATGTTTAAGTTTCTAATATTTTTTAACAAAATATTATATTTATAAAAATAATTTTTGATAAAATATACAATTTTAAAAAACATATTTATTAATTTATAATAAAAATATGTAATATTTTACAAAAAATAAAAAATAATTTTTACTTTAAAATAAAATATCTATATTTACATATATTAATATAATTAATTATGTATTTATTTTAAATAAATAAAATATTATAATAAAATAATAATTATATATTAAAATATCTATTTAATTATTTTTAATACTGAGGTTGATATGTCAGGTAATACTATTGGAAAAATATTTAAAGTAACAACATGTGGGGAGTCACATGGACCTATGTTAGCTGGAATTATTGATGGAGTACCTCCTGGTTTTTCTATAAAAAACAGTGATATACAAAAAGAATTAAATAGAAGAAGACCAGGTTTTTCTCCTTTTACTACACAAAGAAGAGAAGAAGATATAGTTGAAATATTTTCAGGTATTTTTAAGGGAAAAACTACCGGAACTAGCATTGGAATAAAAATAAAAAATAAGGATGTTCGATCACAAGATTATTCAAATATTAAAAATATATATAGACCTAATCATGCAGATTTTACGTATGATAAAAAATATGGTATTAGAGATTATAGAGGTGGGGGTCGATCGTCTGCTAGAGAAACTGCGATTAGAGTAGCTGCGGGAGCAATTGCGAAAAAATATTTAAAATTAAAATATAATATAAAAATTAAAGGATATTTATCACAATTAGGACCAATTCATTGTCCATTTCAATCCTGGGAAGAAGTAAAAAATAATCCATTTTTTTGTAGCAATCCTGAAAAAATTAATCAAATAACTCAGTTTATTAAAAAACTTAAAAGATCTGGGAATTCTATTGGAGCTAAAATTGTAGTTATTGCAAAAAATGTTCCTGTTGGTTTAGGAGAACCTGTATTTGATCGATTAGACGCAGAAATTGCTCACTCAATTATGAGTATTAATGCAGCTAAATCTGTTGAAATAGGGGACGGAATTAATGTAGTAGAACAAACCGGGGATATACATCGAGATGAAATTTTACCTAATGGATTTTCAAGCAATCATTCAGGAGGAATTTTAGGTGGAATTAGTAACGGAGATAAAATTATAGTACAAGCAGCCTTTAAACCTACATCTAGTATTAAAATACCCGGAAAAACAATAAATAAATTTGGAAAAGAAACCTCTATAATTACAAAAGGTAGGCATGATCCTTGCGTAGGTATACGAGCAATTCCAATCGCAGAAGCTATGTTGGCAATAACATTAATGGATCATACTTTACGCTTTCGCGCTCAATGCGGAAAATAATTTATTATCTTATCAAAACTATAATTAAAGTAATGTTTTTATAATTAAAAAATTTAAGAATTAAACTATATTTTTATATATAACGTATATTCTTAAAAAAAGAGATATGATATTCAAAAAGAAAATATTTATTTAAAAAATATTTAAAATATTTATTAATAAACAAAACAATATTTTAAAAAATAAATATCTACTAATTTAAAAATAATATTTTTAATTATTCATAAATAATAATCTCATTAAAATAAATATATTATTTTTTTTATAAGGAATTATTAAAATGTTTAAAGGAAGTATTGTTGCTTTAATTACACCTATGGATGATAAAGGAAATCTTTGTAAAAAAAGTTTAAAAAAAATAATTCAGTATCATATTAAAAATAAAACTAATGCAATAGTTTCAGTAGGAACAACAGGAGAATCAGCTACATTAAATCAAAATGAACATACTAATGTAATTATGAATACATTAGAATTTGCAGATGAAAAAATACCTATCATTGCAGGAACTGGATCAAATGCAACTTCAGAAAGTATCATACTAACTAAAAAACTAGAAAAATCAGGAATTTCTGGATGTTTAAGTATCACACCTTACTATAATCGACCTACACAAAAAGGATTATATCTTCATTTTCAATCTATTGCAGAAAGTACTGATTTACCACAGATATTATATAATGTACCAAATCGTACAGGATGTAATTTATTACCAAAAACAATTGCTAAATTATCACAATTTAAAAATATAATTGGCTTAAAAGATGCTTCAGGAGATTTATCAAGAGTAAATCAAATTAAACAAATTGTAAAAAATGACTTTATTTTAATGAGCGGGGATGATACAACTGCTTTAGATTTTATTCAACTAGGAGGAAATGGGGTTATTTCTGTTACAGCTAATATTGCTGCTTATCATATGGTAAAAATGTGTAATCTAGCCTTAAAAGGAAATTTCATAAAAGCAAGAATAATAAATAAAGAATTAAGTGATCTGCATCACCTTTTATTTAAAGAAACAAACCCTATTCCCATAAAATGGGCAGCTAGATACATTAATTTAATAAAATATGATACTTTAAGATTACCAATGACACCATTATTAAGTAAAAACAAAAAAATTCTCAAAAAAGCAATTAATTCAATAAAATTATATATAAAGTAAATTTGATATATAGAAAAATATTAAATTATATTTAAAATTATAAAAAATATCTTAAAATAATATTTATTTTATAATAAAAATTATATTTATTAAATTAAATTAAATAAACTAATATATATCTTATGCAATGATAAAATTTATATTATCATTGCATAAATATTGCATGAAAGTTTTTTATAAAAAATAATATATATAATAACATTAAAAACATATATATAATTTATAAAAATAATTTATTTAAAATATTAAAATAAATATTTTTTAATTTTAATAAATCAACTAAATTTACACATTCATTAACTTTGTGAATTGTAGAATTTAATAAGCCAAATTCCACTGTTTCATCAGATAAGTGAAAAATAAATCTTCCATCAGAAGTACCACCATTTGTTTTAAAAGTAGGAATAATATGAGTATACTCATATATACAGTTAGAAAGAATTTTACAAAAAGTACCAGGTAAAGAAATAAAAGGTTTAGCATGACAAATCCAAGAAATAGAATATTTTATTGAGTACTTATGAAGTAAACATTTAATACTATTTATAATCATTTTTTTAGTAATCAAAGAACTAAACCTAATATTAAAAAATACTTTTAATTTTCCTGGAATCATATTAGTAGTATAATTATTTTCTGAAAATACTTTTGAAATCTGAATAATAGTAGGATCAAAAAAATCATTACCTTTATCTAAAGATAAAGTAGATAATTCTACTAAAAATGGAGCTGATAAATGAATTGGGTTAGAAGCTAAATTAGGATAAGCAACATGACCTTGAACACCATATATTGTTAAATCAGCTGAAAGTGAACCTCTACGACCATTTTTTATACAATCACCTAAAATATTTTCACAAGTTGGTTCTCCAACAAGACAATAATTAAATTTTTCTCCTCTCTTTTCTAATATTGAAACTACTTTTTTAGTTCCATATTTACCTGTAGACTCTTCATCTGAAGTAATTAAAAATGATATTCGACCCTTATGATTAGGATTGTTTTTAATAAAATTCTCTACAGCTACTAACATAGCAGCTATTGAACCTTTCATATCTACCGCACCTCTACCATAAAGAATACCATTAGATATAGTAGATATAAATGGTGAAGTTTTCCAAGAAAAAATATCACCTTCGGGAACTACATCTGTATGTCCTAAAAAAGTAATAGTTTTACCATATCCTCTCCAAGCCCAAAAATTATTTGTATCTTTAAAATTCATTCTTTCTATATTAAAACCTAATAATTTTAATCTTTTTATTAAAATTTCTTGACAACCTAAATCTTTAGGACTGATTGATGGTATATCAACTAATTTTTTTGTCAAATTTAAAACTTCAGTATACATATTAAATCCTGATATTTTTTTATATAACTTAAATATTTTAAAATTTTAAACAAATATTATTGATTAAATATATAAAATAATATCATATATAAAAAAATATCATCAATAAAATTAAATAAAAAAATGATTTTTAATTTGATCTACAATTTTTTCTACTGAAAAACCAAAAATTTTAAATAAACTTTCTCCAGGACCTGATTCTCCAAATGTATCAATTCCAATTCGAATACCATTTATACCCACATACTTATACCAATATTCACTACTTCCCGCTTCAATAGATATTCTATTTATAATTTTTTTAGGTAAAACTAACTCACGGTATTTTTTATCTTGACTATCAAAACAATCAGCAGATACCATTGATACAACTCTAACATGATAACCTGATTTATACAAATCTCTTGCAACTTTTATAGCTAAAGATACTTCTGAACCGGTAGCAATAATAATATAGTTAATATTACAACCATAATCTCTTAAAATATATCCACCTTTAAAAATATTTTTAATCTGATCTTCTGTTCTTAAAAACTGTTTTACATTTTGACGAGATAATATTAAAGCTGTAGGTCCTAATTTTCTATTAATACCATAAAACCAAGCAATTGCTGTTTCAGAAGAATCACAAGGTCGCCATACACTTAAATTTGGTATATATCTTAAAGTAGAAATATGCTCAATAGGTTGATGAGTAGGACCGTCTTCTCCTAATCCAATAGAATCATGAGTATAAACAAAAATATGTCGAGTTTTCATTAATGCAGCCATACGTATAGCATTACGAGCATAATCTGAAAATACTAAAAAAGTAGCTGTATAAGGAATAAAGCATCCGTGATGAAAAATTCCATTAGCAATAGATGTCATTCCAAATTCTCTTACACCATAATGAATATAATTACCTGTAATACATTTTTTTATAGATTTAGATCCGGACCAAATAGTTAAATTACTAGGAGCTAAATCAGCAGACCCACCAATTAATTCAGGTAATAAATTTCCAAATTTCTCTAACGTATTTTTTGAAGCTTCGCGTGTTGAAATACTTGTTAATGAAGTATTTAATTCTAACAGAAAATTATATAATATAGTTTGTAATTCATTAGGTAATTTTTCTTTCATTCTACGAATATATTCTTTAGATAATTCTGGATATTTTATAGAATACTCTTTAAATAAATTATTCCAAGATAATTCTATTTCTTTTCCTTTTTTTTTAGCGCTCCAAGCAGAATAGATAGATTCAGGAATGTGGAAAGGTGGATAATTCCAATTTAATTGTTTACGAGTTAACAATACCTCATTTTCACCTAAAGGTGCTCCATGAGAAATTGATTTACCTGACTTATTAGGAGAGCCAAATCCAATTACTGTATTACATATAATAAGTGATGGTTTAAGAACATTTTTTTTAGCTATTTTAATAGAATAAATAATTTCCTCTGAATCATGACCATTAATTTCAATTACGTGCCAATTATAAGATAAAAAACGTTTTTTTGTATCATCAGTAAACCAATCAGATACTTCACCATCAATAGAAATACCATTTTTATCATAAAAAACAATTAACTTACCTAACTCTAATGTTCCAGCTAAAGAACAAACTTCATGAGAAATTCCTTCCATTAAACATCCATCTCCAGAAAAAACCCATGTATAATGATTTATAATATTAAAATTTTTTCTATTAAAATATTGTGATAATAATTTTTCAGCAATAGCCATTCCTACACCAGAAGCTAACCCCTGACCTAATGGACCTGTAGTAATTTCTACTCCTGGAGTACAGTGTACTTCAGGATGACCTGGTGTTTTAGAAAAACATTGTCTAAAATTTTTTATATCTTCTATAGATATTTTATATCCTGAAAGATGCAAAACACTATATAATAACATTGAAGCATGACCATTAGATAAAATAAATCTATCACGATCACACCATAAAGGGTTATTTGGATTATGTTTAAAAAAATCACGCCATAATACTTCAGCAATATCTGCCATACCCATAGGAGCTCCAGGATGACCTGATTGTGCTTTTTGAATAGCATCTATACTTAAAATTCGTATTGCATTTGATAAGTGTCTTCTAGATAACATATTTCTTTCCTTGATAAAATAAATTTTTAAAAAATTAAAAATGTTTTTTAATATTTTTAAAAATTATAATTTATTTAGTAAAAATTTTTCTAATCGTATTTGATCAGAACTAAATTGTCGAATACCTTCAGATAATTTTTCAACAGCCATAGCATCTTGATTATGCAAAAATCTAAATTCAGACTCTGATAAAGGACTTGGTTTAATTAATACTGTATTAATTTTATTAACATCTAATTGTTTTAAAAACTTATCTTTTTTCATTTTTAACTGCTCTAATAAATCTAAAGATATAGTAATACGATCACATCCAGATAATGCTAAAATTTGTTCTAATCTACGAAAACTTGCACCCATAATAATAGTTTTATACCTATATTTTTTATAATAAATAAAGATTTTTTTCAATGCTATTACACCTGGATCTAGTTCAGAACAATACTCAGAATTAATAAAAGATTTTTGATACCAATCATAAATTCGACCAACAAAAGGAGAAACTAAAAATACACCTGATTCTGCACAGGCACGAGCTTGAGCAAAAGAAAATAACAATGTTAAATTACACTTAATACCTATTTTTTTTAATTCTCTTGCTGCTTGAATACATTCCCAAGTAGCAGCTAATTTTATTAATACTCTAGATACATCAATTCCATAATTTTTATATAATTGTATTATTTGTATAGATTTTTGAATACATTTTTCAGTATTAAAAGACAAACGTGCATCAATTTCGGTTGATATATATCCTGGAATATTTTTTAAAATTTCTACACCAAATCCTACAGACACCATATCACTTGCATAATTTACTTGATCATCTATAGAACTGCTAATACTTTTTGCATATTTTATAGAATTATCAATAATATATTCATATTTTTTAGATAAAACACTTTTTAAAATTAATGTTGGATTAGTAGTTGCATCACTAGGATGATATTTCTTTATGCACTCTATGTCACCGCTATCTACTACTATAGTAGAATATTTTTTTAAATAATCTAATTGATTCATACATACACTCATATAATATTAAAAATTAATAAATAAAATTTATATTTATAACACGTTAATAATAAAATATATGAAAAATAATTTTTATTATCATACTAAAAAATAGCACTTATAATAAGTAAATTATATCGTTTTTAATATAAAAATGAAATGATATAAAAAAATTTAAAATAAATATTAAATAATATTTAAAAAAATATTCTTTATTATCAATTATATTTTTTTATTACTAAACTAACATTAGTTCCGCCAAAACCAAAACTATTTGACATAGCTATATTAATAACCTTATCTATAGGTTTTCGAACAACATTCATATTTAAAGCTGAAAAATCTAGATTATTTATATTAATACTAGGAGCAATAAAATTGTATTTTAACATTAACATAGTATAAATAATTTCTTGTACTCCTGCAGCTCCTAAAGAATGACCTGTAATAGATTTAGTAGATGATATATAAGGAATACCATGTTTTTTAAAAACCTTTTTTATAGCATTTAATTCTTTAACATCACCTATTTTAGTAGATGTACCGTGAGCATTAATATAATCAATAGAACTATCAATATGTTTTATTGCATTATTCATACAACGTACAAAACCTTCTCCGGAAGGATATATTATGCTATCTCCATCACAAGTAGTTCCATAACCAATAACTTCTGCATAAATATTAGCTTTTCTTAATAAAGCAGAATTTAATTCTTCTAAAACTATTATACCGCTACCACCAGAAATAACAAATCCATCACGATTTTGGTCAAATGCTCTAGAAGAAAATTCTGGTGTTTTATTAAAATTCATAGATAAAATTCTCATAGCATCAAATTGAGAAGCTAACTCCACACTCAATTCTTCTCCTCCTCCAGCGAAAATAATATCTTGTTTTCCAGAAGAAATTAAATCATAAGCATGTCCAATACAATTCGCAGAAGTTGAACAAGCTGAACTAATAGCATAGTTAATTCCATAAATCTTAAAAAAAGATCCTAAACAAGCTGAAATAGAAGAAGACATATTTTTAATAGCAGAATATGGACTAATTTTATTAATACGATTATTATGAATTTGAAAAATTGATCTATAAAATTGAGCAGCTCCACTTCCTGATCCTACAATAATACCTACTCTAGGATTTTTCATATATATATCAGGATATAAATTGCTATCTTGAATAGCATCTTTCATAGAAATATATGAATACATAGATGCAAGATTCATAAATCGCAAAAATCTTTTAGGTATTTCTTTAATTCTTTTTATAGATATTCCACCCCAAACTGTACTATATAAACCATATTCTTTCATAATCTTAGAAAATACTATTCCTGAAATACCATTTTTTAATGATCTAACAATTTTTTTTTCTAAACTACCAATACTAGAAATAATTCCAAAACCTGTAATTACCGCTCTTTTCAATATTTCTTCTCCTTAAATAACAATATTTTTTACTAAAAAATAATATTAAATAAATTTTTTATATAAATAGAATCACTAATAAAATTTTTACATTTAAATAAATATAATTTAATTTTAATAAATAAAAAAATATTATTAATTATTTAGAAATACATTATGTTTATTAAACATATGATATAATAAAAATGTTAATATAATAAATTATAAATAAAATATTAATAATATTAAATAATTTATTAAAAATAAAAAATTAATTCTATTATAATTAACTAAAATAAATAAAATTGGGTAAATTAAATATCATGTATAAAAAAAAAATAATATTGGTTTATTATATATTGTTCCCACTCCTATTGGAAATTTATTAGATATAACATATAGATCAATTAATATTTTAAAAAAAGTTGATTATATTATTTCTGAAAACATAAAACATACATCTATTTTATTAAAATATTTTTCTATTAAAAACAAACTATTAAAATTAAATACATGTAATGAAAAAGAAAAAAAAAATAAATATATTATCATGTTAAATAATGGTAAAAATATTGCAATTGTTTCAAACGCAGGAACTCCTGTTATTAACGATCCAGGTTATTTATTAGTTAAACATGCGTATTATAATAATATTCGAGTTGTTCCTTTACCAGGAGCTTGTGCAGCAATTACAGCTCTCAGTGCTTCAGGTTTAAAAACTAATCAATTCTGTTATGAAGGATTTTTGCCAAAAAAACAAAAATCATGTGAAAAGAAAATAAATTCTTTATGCAAAGAAATACGTACAATTATTTTATATGAATCACCAAAAAGGTTAATTCATACAATAAAGTTAATAAAAAAAATAATGGGTTCAAAAAGAAAAATAGTCATTGCAAAAGAATTGACTAAAAAATGGGAAAATATAAAAAAAGGCACTGTAAAAGAAATACTTAATATTATAGAAAATAACATCTATTGGGAAAAAGGAGAAATAACTATCCTAATTGATGGAAAAAAAAAAAATAAAGATAATATTTTATCTTCTAAAATATTAAATATTTTTAATATCTTAAAAAAAGAAATGAAAAAAAGTACAGCTATAAAAATAACTGCAAAAATATGTGGTTTCAATAAAAATATACTATATAATAATATAATTAAAAAAAAATATAATGAAGTTGATTGAACAGTCGCTGTATAATTAAATTTATTAAACAGAGGAAAGTCCGGGCTCCAACGGGTATAGTGCCAGGTAACACCTGGGAAGAGAAATCTTACGAAAAGTACAACAGAAAATAAACTACCAATATAAAATATTTATTATTAATAAATAAAAAATATTTTAATAGGAAAAGGTGAAATGGTGCGGTAAAAGCGCACCGCAAAATTTGGTAACAAATTTGGCATGGTAAACTCCACTAGGAGCAAGGTCAAGTAGGAGAATGTACCCGCATAAAACCTCTCCGGGTAGACCGCTAAGAATTAATAAGCAATTATTAATCTAGATAAATGACTGTTTTTAACAGAACCCGGCTTATAGATCAACTTCATTAGTATAAAATATATTAAATATATAAATTTATTCAGATTAAATATTAATATCCAGAAATTTGTATTTTGTCAATCAATACTGAAGAACATTGAATATTATTTTTTTTATTAATATCATTAGCTATTAATATAATATTATTCCATGTATTAATTAGATTACCAGATATAGTAATTCCATGAATAGGATATTTTATTATTCCATCTTCAATCCAAAAACCACAAATTCCAAATGAATAATTGCCAGTAATTATATTTATACTATCGCCTAATAATTCTGTTATTAAAACACCTCGATTCATAGTATGTAAAATATCATCAAATGATTGAGTTAATTGCGTGCTAGATACTATCCAGTTATATATTCCTCCAGAATGTCCTGTATTTTCTATATTTAATTTATTTGATGAATAAGTATCTAATAACCATGTTTTTAAAATACCATTTTCTATAATTTTTCTCTTTTTTGTTGCTACACCTTCATTATCAAATAAACGGGATGATAAACCTTTATTTATAAAAGGATCTTCAAAAATATTTAGCCAAAAAGGAAATATTTTTTTATTTAAATAACATAATAAAAAAGATGATTTTTTATATACAGAATACCCATTAATAGCATCGATTAAATAAGAAAATAATTCATTGGCAATGTCAGAAATAAATATAACAGGAGAAATCTGTGTAGATATCTTCTTTGAATTTAATCTTGCAATACTTTTCTTAGCACTATCTTGACCTACTTTTTCAGGATCATCTAAATCATTAAAATCTCTTGATACTGAATAACTAAAATCTCTTTCCATAAAATTTTTATAACGTGCAATAACATGACTAGATAAATAATTGCATGTAGACAAATAAGAATCTATCCAACCTAAACTATTTCCTAAAATATTTATATCAATTGAATATTCAAAAACTGATCCTTCTATATTAATAACTTTAGAATCAAAATTTAAAGCTGCAGAATTAGTTAAATCTACTAAATTCTTTATTTCATCTAAATTAAATAATTTAGGAAAAAATAAATTTATTTTTTTTTTATGATCAAATAATAAATTTATATCAGGTAATCCAAAACATTTATCCATTTCTGTATATTTAGATATACTGATAGATCTATCAATCGATTTACAAATTTCTAAAAAAGATATTTTATTAGAAAAAACAGAAGATTGACGAAAATTATTATATATGGTTACTAAACTACTAACATAATTAAATGATTCAATATTATCTATAATTCCATATCTACTAGAAATAATTAAAGAATATGTTTTTTTTATTATAATCATTCCACTTGAAACATTTTTCTTTAAATATAATAATGCTTGCTGTATATTACTAATTAAAATATTTAAATCTTGTTGTATATTATAAGAAGATAACATTACAAATCCTTAATTAAATATATATAAATAAAAAATAAAAAAATATAAATATATATTTTTTAAATAAATTTTATTATACATTATAATATATAATTTACTTTTTATTTTTAATAAATATCTATATATACAAATACTATTTTTATAAATTTATAAAAATAAAATTAAATAATAATACTTACCTTAAAAACTTTTATAACTAAAAATTTATTATTCTAAAAAGTAAATTTTTATGTTTAAAAAATATTACATTCAAAAATATGAAAAATTTTACTCAAATACCAGCAGGAAAAAATATTCCTGATGATATATATGGAATTATTGAAATTCCAGCTTATTCTAGTCCAGTTAAATATGAATTACATAAATCTTATTTTATGTTATATGTAGATAGATTTATACCTACAACTATGTTTTATCCTTGCAACTATGGATTTATTAATAAAACTCTTTCTCTTGATGGAGATCCATTAGATATATTAATACCTACTCCTTACCCTATTCAACCGAAATCAATAATTCGATGTAATCCAATAGGATTATTAAATATGGAGGATGAATCAGGAGAAGATCAGAAAATTATAGCTGTTCCACACAAAAAAATTACACAAGAATATATAAATATTCATGATATAGATCAGTTATCTATTTTATTAAAAAAACAAATTATTCATTTTTTTAAAAACTATAAAAAATTAGAGAAAAATAAAACAGTAATAATAAAAGGATGGAAAAACGCAAAAGAAGCAAAATTAGAAATTAAAAATTCAATTGATAGATATAAAAAAAAAAATAAGTTTCAAAAAAATTATTAAAATTTAAAAAAATAATATAGTAATAAATAAATGTTTAATTTTAATTTATATTAATAATTTAAAAAAATATGAGATGATAACTATGTCAAAAATATGTCAAATTACTAAAAAAAAATCAATGTTAGGACAAAATCGTTCACATTCAATGAATGCTACTAAAAAAAAATTTTCTTTAAATATACAATATCATAAATTTTGGATTCCTGAGGAAAAAAAATCAGTCAGAATAAGAATATCAGCAAAAGGATTAAGGATGATAAATAAATTTGGAATTTCAGAAATATATAAAAAATATATTATATAAAAAGAGAAAAAAATGGCTAAAAGCAACAGAATTAAAATAAAATTAATTTCTACAAGCGGAAGTAAACATTATTACACTACTACTAAAAATAAAAGAAATCAAGTTAATAAATTAAAACTCAAAAAATATGATCCAATATTAAAAAAACATTATTTATATGAAGAAAAAAAAATAAAATAATTAAAATATAGGATCAAATACTTATAATTTTATTTTTTACTGGAGATCTATTTTAGATCTCCAGAAATAATATTTTATAAATATTTTATTTTACAATATAAAAAAAATACTATTTATATGAATAAATTAAAATTTTTAAAATATTTATATATAACAAATATAATTAATTAGAAAGGTATTGTACAATATAATCTTTTAAATAATTAAATAAGTGTTTAATAATAAATTTACCTAAAAAATATAAATGATAAATAGAATATTTTAATAAAATTAAACCACAAATAAAAATAATAATTAAAAAAGAAGAAAATAATGATGAATTAGGTGATAAACGGTTAAACATCATAAATGCTATATAGAAAATTAAAAAAAAAAATAAGATAGGTAAAACACTTCGTATTCCACTAATAAAAATATTACTAAAAAATTTTATAAGAGAAAAAAAAACACTTTGATCAACAAATTTCTCATGTAAAGGAAATACATAAAAACTTTTTACTAAAAAAACAACTAAATTCAGATGAGCGTTGTATATAAAAAATAAAAATAAAAAAAAAATATTTAATATACGTGATATAACAACAGAATAAAAACTATAACCTAAATTAAAAAAAACAGAAAAAGATAAACCAGTTTGAGAACTAATAATTTCTCCAATAAAAATCATACAAACAGATAAACACTGAAGTAAAAAACCAATCATAATTCCTATTAATACTTGATAAAATAAAGCAACAAAAAAATCTATAGTATAAATACTATACTGAAAATCAGAGATAAATGGAGTTAATAAATTGCTAATTAAATAAACTAAAATAATTTTTGTAGTTATATTAACATGCATATTATTAAATATTTTAGAATAATTTAATACTGAAAAAATTCGAGTCATTATTAATACAATTTTACTTGTAACTACAGGAATAAAGTGGTAAAATAAATTGTTTATCATGGTTATTAATTAATAAGTGATATTATATGAAAAATATTTTTTATATAATTAAGGGTTAATTGTAACATCCAAGGTCCAAATACTATAAAAGAAAAAAATACTGATATAATTTTTGGTATAAAAGAGAATGTTGGTTCATTAATTTGTACAGATGATTGAAAAATACTAATCAAAACACCGCTTAATAAAGCAGATAGCAGACACGGTGAAGATAATAATAAAGCAAATTTAATAGAATCCTGAAATAATGTAATTAAAAATTCTTGGTTCATAATATTCATCCATAATAATTAATAATCTAAAAAATTTATATAAAAAAACTTTTTGAAAGAGATAATATTAATAATTTCCAACCATCTGATAAAACAAATAATATTAATTTTAATGGTAAAGAAATAGTAGAAGGCGGTACCATCATCATTCCTAAAGACATCAAAATACTCGCAACAACAAGATCAATAATTAAAAATGGTAAAAAAATCATAAAACCAATTTGAAAAGCAGTTTTTAATTCACTAATTATAAATGCAGGCAATAAAACTTGAATAGGAATATTATCTTTATTACTAGATAAAGAAATTTTAGCTAAATCCAAAAACACAGAAATATCAGATTTTCTTGTTTGTTTTAACATAAACTGACATAAAGGTTTTGTAATATTATCTACAGCAGTATCAATATTAATCTCATTTTTATATAAAGGAATAATTGCTTTATTATAAATTTTATCTAATATTGGAAACATAATAAAAAGTGTTAAAAATAAAGACAATCCAATTAATACTTGATTAGGAGGAGAATATGGAGTTCCTATGGCACTTCTTAATAAACTAAAAACAATAATAATACGAGTAAAACACGTCATCATTAACAAAACAGCAGGAAAAAAGCTAAGTAAAGTAAATATTAATGAAGATTGGATAGATAGATTTAATATATCAGATCCATTAGAAATTATATTATGCACTACATCATTAGATATATTTTCTAATAAAAATACAGGAATAATAGATAAAAAAAATTTTTTATGAAAAACCATCATTTTCACCTTATTTAAACCAATTAAAAAATTGTCGAAATTTATTTAATAAAATAGAATAAAATGAATATTCTTTTTTTTCTTTTACAAAATATATTTTATTTTTAGGTAATTCTTTTATTAAATTAATCGAATTTACAGTCACGCCTAATAAAAATTTAGTATTATTAACATATAATATACAAATATATTGCGTAGGACTTAAATAAATTTTATCAACAATATACATTTTATTAAAATTATTATTTTTCCTAAAAAAAAATTTAAATTTTGTTATCAATAAAAATAATATTGATAGAAATAAAAAAAAATAAATATATTTTCTTCCTAAATTAATTAAATAATTATACTGATTCCATATTTTATATTTTATATCAAATTTCTCACTAAGTTGAATATAACTATACAATTCCATAAAATGTCCATATTATTAAAATAATTTTTTAAAATCAATTTCATAATAATTTTATTATTCGAACACCATATTTTTTATTATGAACAACTAATTCTCCTAAAGCAACAAGATTTTTATTTACAAATATATTTAATGGTTCATCTACTTTATCTTCTAGCTCTAGAATAGAACCTGTTGATAATTTCAATAACTCTTTAATAGTAATTTTTTTTTTACCTAGTTCTATAGTAACAGAAACTGGGATTGATATAATTGATTTTTTATATTCAAATACATCATTAATAATTTTTTTATTAAAATTTATATTTTCTATTTTTTTTTTTTTTAAACTATCGTTATATGTATTATTTAAATTATTATCTAAGTTTACTTTACTTGATATTGACTGTAAATTATCTTTTTCAAATTTTTCATTTTTTTTATTCATAATATTATTCTCAATATAAGTGAATTTAAATATTTATATAATCTAAACATTATATATATAATATCTCAATTAATACAAGAAAATTATTTTAAATATTAATAAATATATTTATATATTCTATTAAAAATTTTAAATTTTTAAAATATTTGAATATTTAAATTGTTCTATAATATTAATTGGTATATAAATCTTTAATATACTAATTACTGTATTTAAATTTATTTTAAAAATAAAACACACATAAGATATATTAAAAAAATGATTATATAAAAATTTATTTATTTTTATATATTTAAAATTATTAATAACAAATGTTTTAATATTTTTTAAAAAAGTTTTATTTAAAATTACAAAAATTCTTTCAAATAAAATATTTAAAATTTTAATTTCATTTTTATTTAAATTTAATTTTTTATCACTTTCATATAAATCAGATGTAAAATTACCAAAAAAATAATTCATAAAAATAGAAAAAAAATTATTTTTTAAGAGCAATAAACACCTATCAGTATAATTATTTAAAGAAAACTGTTTTCCTTTATAATTAAAATGTTTAAAATTAACATTTTTTTTATTATACTCAATATAACTATCTAAGAATTTTAAATTAACATAAGAAGAAAAAAATTTTTCAAATTTTTTCTTGAATAAATAACAAAAATCATAAAAAAAATTTTTATAAAAAGATTTATTTCTTTTTAAAATAAAATTTAAAAAATTAATACGATTCAATAATTTCTTATCTATATTTGTAAATAAATAGTCAGATTTTAAGGATATAATATATGACTTTCTATTTTGTATATAAATATAAGCTGGTATATATTTTTTCAATAACATATTATTTTCACATATAAATTAATAAATGATTTCATTAAATACGTAAACATAAATTATTTTTTTTGATTATATAAAAAATAATTATAAATATTCAAACATATAATATTATCTTCACGTTGTTCTACTATTCTTTTTTGTTTTTTTTTATAATTTTTTAAACGTATTTCCAATTTTTTCCATTGTTCTAAATTAGAATATAATTTTTTATATATTAAAAACTTTTCTTTAATTTTTTTTCTTAAATAACCCATTAAAGTCTTTTGTTGTATAATTAATTTTTGTAACATTGATAAAAATTTTATATATAGCTTAATTATATACTGTAAAGCACCATAAATAAACTTTTTATACAAAAACAAATTATATTGATCTTGATATTTCTTTAATTGTAATAAATATCTTTTTATTTCTATTTTTTTGTTCTTATAACTTTCCATAGAGTAAATATTTTTTTTTATATCTAATTCTATTTTTTTTTTAAAATATATATATGAGAAAGATTGAATTTCATATGCATTACCTTGAATATATTAAATTATTTTTAACAATTCTGTTAATTCTAAAATAGATTGATCATATGTACAACATTCTAAAAAATTTTGTTGTAAAAATTTTTCTAAAAAAGGCCATATCTTAATTGAATCATCTAATAATTTATTGTTTCCTTTAGAATAAATACCCAAATTAATTACATCGCGATGATAATAATAACATGAAATTAATTTTTTAATATAAATAGATTTTTTTTGATGATCATGATTAACAATGGAATGCATAGATCTACTAATTGACTTTTCAATATCAATAGATGGGTAATGACCAGATTTTGATAAAAAATCTGATAAAATAATATGACCATCTAAAACAGATTTTGCTATATCTAATATAGGATCATTATATTCATCACCTTCAGTTAAAACAGTATAAAAAGAAGTAATTGAACCAAATCCTTCACTATTAATATTACCTGTTCGTTCAATCAAATATGGAATGTTTGAAAAAATAGAAGCTGGATAACCTTTTAAAACTGGTGCTTCATTCATAGAATTTGATATTTCTCTATAAGCCATAGCATACCGTGTAAGTGAGTCTACTATTAGTAATACATGATTATTTTTTTTACAAAAATATTCTGCAATAGATGTAGCATATTGAACAGATTGAATCTTAAACATTGGAGAAACATCTGCTGGAGATACAATAACAACTGATTTTTTTAAACTTTCAATTCCTAATATATTATTAATAAACTCCCTTACTTCCCTTCCTCTTTCTCCAACTAAAGAAATAATAATTATATCTGCATTAGTATATCTAGATATCATACCAAGAAGCATACTTTTTCCAATTCCAGCTTGAGAAAATATACCCATCCTTTGACCTCTACCAACAGTTAATAAACTATTAATAGCACGAACACCAGTATCTAAAATTTCTGTAATTAAAGTTCTTTTTAATGGATTAATAGATGGTTTAAAAAAATTAAATAACATTTTTTTTGATTTAATATTACCTAAATTGTCTAAAGGATTACCAAATCCATCGAGTACTCTTCCAAGTAATTCAAATCCAAAAGGAAATTTTAAATGTGAGTTTATTTGTTTCTGAGATGAAGACTGTGAAAAAACTTTTGCTCCCGGAAAAATACCATCTAATCTATAGATGGGTATTAAAAAAACTATTTTTTCTTTAAAACCTAGTATTTTACATAAAACAGTAGATAATTTATTATTATATATACGTTCTACCCAACAAAAATTTCCTACGGGTAAATATATACCAGTAGCTTCAATAATTAAATTATTTACACTTACCACTCGACCAAAAAATAACTCGTAAGAAAAAATTGATATATTTTTTTCAAATTTATCAATTTTATTAAACCATTTATTCAATACATCATTCATATTTATTAATCCAATAAATTAGCTGATCTATAAATCCTATCCCAAAAAGATTGAATTGAAGCATTTATTTCTCCTTCTGAAGTAATAATTCGGTAATCATTAATATTCATTTTTTTATTTTTAATAACTATCCATCCATATGTATTCATTAATACTCCAAATCTTTTTATTATTAAATTATAATTATCTGGATGAACATGTAGCTGTAATTTATTAAAAATATAATGTGATGTTTTAATTAATTTATCAATTTTTTTTATTATATAGTTTTTATTAACTAAAAAAATATCATCTACTAAAATTTTTGATATATGTAATACAATTCTTATTAAACGTTTTGAAAAATTATTATTAAATTGATATATAGCAATACGAAACTTATTTAATAAATCTGCATATTTCATCTCTATACATTTATCTTTACTCTCTAAAAAGTAATTATTTGAAAAAGAACACCCTTGTAACCATCCATCTATATATCCTCTTTTATATCCTTCAGTTAATCCATTTTTATAATTTTTTTGATATATATCAGAACAAGATGCATTATTATCTTTTTTTTTAGTAATTTTAACAAACGAAATATTTTTGTATTTAATAGAATTAGAAGTAGATACTAAATCCAGTTTTTTATTTAAATTTTTAGGTTTCCATCTTTTCCATAAATTATCTTTTGAAATATTTTTCATATACTACAACCTATTTTTCTTTTATAATAATTTTATTATCTTTTATAAAATTTTTAATATTTCTTAATAATAAATTTTTTTTTAAACATATTGTTTCAAAAGAAATTAATTTTTTTTTAAAGAAATTTTTTTTAAAATATTCATATTTTTTATGTGACATATTAGAAATAAACTTATCTTTTATAGCACAATCTGTATTGTGCAAAACAATACATAAATTATCTATATCCGTATTATTTATAATAAATTTAATACTACTATCTTCAATATTTATTATATTTTCAAACTTAAAATATTTACTAATTATTTTATTTAAAATATTTATATACGGAGTATTTATTTTTTTTACTAATTGAATTATATTTTTTTTTTTAAAAAAAGATATAATATTTATTATTTTATTAATTCTTTCTTCTTCTAAAATAAAAATTTTATGTGTATTTAACCAAAAATTAATTATTTTATTTAATTCAACAAATCCAAAACGATTCAAACCTGAAAAATTAATCATTTTTATTAAAATATCTAATCTTGTTTTTGTATCAAAAAATGATAATATTCGTATAGATAAATTAGTGTTTGTATACATTAATAAAGATGAAATAATATTTAAATTTTCTTTTTTTATTAATATAAAAATATTTTTTGAACCTAATTTTTCTAAATCAGAAATATTTTTTAAAAAAGAATTTTTAATTAGACTATCCTTTAATAATTTATAAGCTTTATCAGTATTCATAGTTTTTTCTAAAATTTTTAATAAATATGTTCTTAAATCAAAATTAAAAATTTTATTTTTTTTTAATACATCATAAAATTCATAAATGACAATATCAGAATATTTTATAATTTTTATATCAAAAGATATTATAGTATCAATAAATTTCTTAATTTCTAGTTCAGTAAAATATTTCAAAACCCTTACTGAATCTTCTATATCCATAGATATTAGCAATAAAGCACTTTTTTGTATACCATTTAAATGCATCATTTCTTTTTTATCCAATAACGTATAATTTGTTCAATAATTTTTGGGTTTTTTTGAAGAAAATCCTTTTTTACAAAAAAATCATTTTTATTTATATCATCTAATTTATTAAGATCAGATTTATTTATACATTCTACCGAATGACTTTTTTTATGTTTATTAAAATTATTTGTTAAATTTGAAAAAAATTTTTTTTTATTAATTAATCTATCTTTAATAAATAGAAAACAAAAAAATAAAAAAATAATTAATATTCCAAAAAAAATATATATTTTATAATATTGATTAAAATTATTATGTATAGAAATTTCATTAAAATTAACAGTACTAGATGAATCAGAGAATAAATAATTCATCATATGAATATGATCACCTCTTTCGCTAGAAAAATTTATTACCAATTTAATTGTATTTTCTATATCTTGTAATTCTTTTTTAGATAAAGGTAACAACACACCTGAACTATTTTCTTTATAATTTATTAATATTGTTACAGTTAAATTTTTAATATCTGATTCTTTAAATCCTAAAAGAGAAATATTATTATTTGTGAATACTGTATTAGAATCTAATATTTTATTTTCTAAATTAAAAAAATAATTATTTTTACATGACAAAATATCTAAAATATTATTTATTGGTTGTTGTGATTTAGGATTAATTAAATGTATTTTTTGTTTTTTAGGCTCATCTATAGAAATATTTTTATTGTTTTCATTTACTTTGACATGTACAACAAAATTTTTTAATCCATATATTGGAATTAAAATTTTATTAATACAATCACAATAATACTCTTCTAATATATTAATATTTTTATACTGATTATTATTAAAAAATTTAGTATTATTTAAATTAAATTTATTTAAAATACTTCCAAAATGATTAACTAAAACAATATTATCCGTAGATAAATTAGGAACACTACCAGAAACTAATAATATAATCGCATCTATTTGTTCTTTTTTTAAACTAGTATTTGGAAATAAAGTTACAACTATTGAAGCAGAAGGAACTTGTTCATCTCGAAAAAAATCAGTATCTTTCTTACAAACTAGATGTACTCTAGCATGTTGAATAGGAAAAATATGTTCTAGAGTTTTAGATAATTCACCTTCTAATCCTCGATGATAATTAATACGTTCATGAAATTGACTAATACCTAATTTTTCTTTATCTAATAATTCAAAACCATAATTTTTTTTTAAAATATTATTATTAACTAAAGAAAAACGTAATTCATTCAACTTGTTTTCAGGTACTAATAATGTTCTAGAAAAATTACAAAAACGATATGAAATATGCATATTCTTTAATTTAGATATAACCCATCTACCATCTGCATCCGAAAGATTAGTATATAATACTACATAATTAACTTTTTTAGACCATAAAAAAAAAGAAAAAGAAACAAAAAAAATAAAAAATAGAATAAAAATAACAAGTTTTATTTGATTCAATATATAAATTAAAAAATTATTCCATTTTTTTTTAATGTTTAAAAAAAACATATTAATAATATTCATAATTTTTCCCTCAAAATAATTATGATATAATACATAATTTATTAAGAATTATATTTTAAAAAAATATTTTTGATTATATAAAAAATTTAAGTATGTTATTATATTAATAATATAAAAATTATATTATATAATATAAGATATTAAAATAGGAAAAATATTATGAAAATAAATCATATTCAAAAAAAAATTATTAAATTTCTAGAACCTATAAAAATAGAAAATAAAAAGAAAAATAAAAAATTTATAAAAATATTCAACAATATATTAAAAAAACCAGTTTATATTAAAAATAATATACAAAAAAAAAATAATAAAATTATCTCTAATAAAGAAGTAAATATCAAAGAAACAGAACTTAAAAAAAAACAAATAGATATATTGATACAAATTAATAATAAAATAATAAAAACATATGAAGAAATAATGAACATGCCAGTTTAATTTTATTTAAAAAATAATTAACTATACTCAATAAAATATTATATTAAAAAATTGTAAATATAATTTGTATTATTTATAATACTTTTTATATATTATATGTTTAATATCATTAAATATAATGAAAATATTATTATACTAATAATTATTTGATATATAAACATATAATATATATTCTTAAAAAATATTATTTTTAATATTTGTTATATTTATTTATACAATAATAAAGATTATTATTTATTTATAAATAAATATTTATTTCTCTAATATTTGTAATTTTATATATTTTATTAAATTTTTTATTCTAGATAAAAATGTATTCTTTCCAATATATAAAATTACAGAAGAAATATTTGGTGTATCTTTTTTTCCTGCAATACTAATTCTAATTAAAACTGCTATATCTTTAAAACATACTTTAAATTTTAATGCAGATTCTTTTATTAACAAAAGAATATTTGATACACTCCATTGAGTTAATAAAAAAAATTTTTTATATAAAAATTTTAATATTTTTAGATTAAAAATATTACAATATATATGAATATCAAGTATTTTTGATAAATCAATATCTTGATAAAAATAACAATATGATAAAGCAAATTCATGTAAAGTTTTATGATGACATAAAAAATCTTTTATTAAACCTTTTATATCAATATTTTTATCTAAAAAAATTTTTTTTATTTGAGCATACATAATAAAATACTGATATACTTTTTCAAGAGGAAGATTATTTAAATGGTAATGATTTAACCATAAAAGTTTTTTATCATTTATAATGCTAGGAGACTTACTAAGAGATTGTAAATTAAATAAATTTTTCATTTCATTAATTGTAAAGATCTCTTTATCTTTATAAGACCATCCTAATCGTAAAACATAATTTAATATCGCTTCTGGTATGAAGCCTTTATTAATATAATTACTAACACTCATTACATGATTTCTTTTAGATAATTTTTTTCCTTGAGAATCCAAAATCATTGACACATGAGCATAAACTGGAATTCTTGCATTTAAAGCATTTAATAAATTAATTTGTCTAGGAGTATTGTTAATATGATCCTCACCTCTAATAATATGTGTTATATTCATTTTCCAATCATCAATAACTACACAAAAATTGTATGTTGGCATACCATTAGATCTCTGAATAATTAAATCATCTAATTCTTCATTAGAAGTACATATTTCTCCTCGAATCATATCTGTAAATTTAACTAATCCAGAAATAGGATTTTTAAATCGAACAACATATGGAATATTAAATTTTTTAACACAGGAATTTTTGTATCTACATTTTCTATCATATTTTGGTTTTTGTTTATTTAAAATTTGATTTTTTCTTAATCCATCTAATCGCTCTTGTGAACAATAACATTTATATGCAATATTATTTTTTAACATAGATGATATTATATCTTTATATATCTTTAATCGACTACTTTGATAAACAGGCTCTTTATCCCAAAATAAACCTAAATAATTTAACACATACAAAATATCTTTAATAGAATTATTATTTACTCTTTTTATATCAGTATCTTCAATACGCAAAATAAATGTTCCATTATTTTTACGTGCAAACAACCATGAATATAAAGCTGTTCGCAAACCACCAATATGTAACAACCCAGTTGGGCTAGGAGAAAATCTAGTTTTAATTTTCATAAATATACTCAAGTTTAATTATAATAATTACTACAAATATTCATAATAATAAATATATTCTAATAATTGTATATTTTTTAACCAAATAAACAAATATATGTAAAATATATATTGACTCATAATATATCTGCTCTACAATATATAGTAGAAAAAGGGTGATTAGCTCAGTTGGTAGAGCTTCTCCTTTACACGGAGAGGGTCGGCGGTTCAAATCCGTCATCACCCATAAATAAATATTAGGGTCGTTAGCTCAGTTGGTAGAGCAGTTGACTTTTAATCAATTGGTCGCAGGTTCAAATCCTGCACGACCCAAAAAAAAATATTAATTAATGATTTATTTTATTTAGATATAAAAAAAATATTCAATATTTGAATTAAATTTAAAATAATTTTTTTATTATTTTTTTTTTGTATAAATTTAATTATAGAATTTGCAATATTTTCACCAATACCTTTTATTTTTAATAACGTTAAATAGTCTGTATATAAAAATTTTTCAATAGACATAAAATAATTAGATAAAAGTTTAGCAATAGAAGTCCCTACATATAAAATTCCCAAAGAACAAATAAATTTATCCAAACTAACATTTTTAGAAAAATTAATATTTTCAATAATTTTATTAGATAATTTTTTACCTAATCCAGATATTTTTTGTAAATAATTAATATTTAGATTAAAAAAATCTACTGGAGTATTTAAACAACCATATTTTACTAATTTAATAATATTTTTTGGACCAAGCCCTTTAATTTTTAAACAATTTTTTGAAGAAAAATAAATTAATTTTTTTAAATTTTGATCTGGACATAAAAAATCATTAGGACAAAAATAAGAAACTAAATTTGTAGAATATAATAATTTGGCCCCGCAGGACAAACAATTAAGTGGAAAAATAATTTTTTTAATTGATTCATCCCTTTTACTTATTATAACCTTTCTAATTTTAGGAATAACTTCTCCAGCACGATATACAAGAATAAAATCATTAATATGTAAATCTAATTTTTTAATTATACCAATATTATGTAAAGATGCTTTACTAATAATAACTCCACCAATATTTATAGGTATAAAATGAGCAATAGGTGTAATAACTCCAGTTCGACCAATTTGAAAAGATACATCTATAATTCTAGTTTCTACATCAAGAGAAGGGAATTTTAAAGCAATAGACCAGCGAGGATATTTTTCTACATAACCTAATTTTTCTTGTAAAAAAATAGAATCAACTTTTATAACAATTCCATCTATTTCAAAGTTTAATTTGGATCTACGAATATTAACTATATTATAGAAATTTATAATGTTGTTAATACAATTAGATAATAAAAAATCTTTATTTAATGGAAAACCCCATTCTTTTATTTTTATTAATCGTTCATAATGACTATTAATCTTTTTTTTATAATGAAATAATCCATAACCATAAACAAAAAACATCAATTTTCTTTGCTTGGTAATTTTATAATCTAATTGACGTAAAGAACCAGCAGCAGCATTACGAGGATTAGAAAATATCTTCTTATTATTAGACATTCTAGATTTATTTAAAAGAAAAAAATCAGATTTTGTCATAAAAACTTCTCCACGTATTTCTATTTTTTTAGGAAAATCATTTCCCTTTATTTCCTTTGGTATAGAAGAGATTGTAAAAATATTTTTAGTAATATCTTCTCCTATTTTTCCGTCACCACGTGTAGAAGCTGATACTAATAAACCATTTTCATAAAATAAATTAACAGCTAATCCATCAAATTTAAAATCACAATAATATTTAATATTATCTGTATTTTTTAAGTATTTTTTTATTTTTTTATCAAAATAGATTATATCAGAAATATTATTAGTACTATTTAATGATAACATTGGAGCTTTATGAATATATTCAGAAAAAGAATATAATTTTTTTCCACCAATTTGATTTAAAAGACGATCTGATATATCGAATGATTTTTTTTGTCCATATTCTTTTTCTAATTTTATTAGTTGAATACATAATTCATCATATACAGAATCTGATATTATAGGAGAATCTAAAGTATAATACATATAATTATGATATCTTAATTGTAAGCGTAATTCTATAATTTTATCATAAACTGATTTAACCATATATACACCATAAAATAAAAAAATTAATAAATAAATTAAAAATATTATATATATTAATCTTTTTTTTAATAAAAAAATATATATATTATATATAATATAAAATAATATTTTTTATATAAAATAATTTCTATATATAAAAATTATAAATAAAAAAATTTTTTGTTAAAAAAAATAAAATTTATTTTATTAATAAAAATTAACTTAAACATACACTCAACATAATTAAATATACATATATTTATTTAAAAATGAAAAATAAAAAATATATTTTTTCACCAATATCTGGATTTATTCAAAATATCAATGAAACAAAAGATTCATTAAACTATAAAAAAAAAATAATAATTCATTCAAATAATAAAATAATTGTTTCTCCTTGTGACGGAATAATAAAAAACTATTTTCCTAAAAAAAATAATTTTATCATCCAATCTTATCCTAATTTAAATATATCTGTAAAAAATAAATATATTTTTCAAAAAAAAAAACAAGCTAAATTTCTTTCTATAATAAAAAAAAATAGAAAAATATGTTCTGGAGAAACTATTTTTATAGTAAATAATTTAAAAAAGAATAATAAATTTATATATACTCAAACAATAATTGAAATCTTATGTAATAGAAAAATAAAAAAAATAAAAAATTCTCTATATAAAGTAAAAGCAGGTATAACTATACTAACGTATATATAATAAAATTTATATTTTTAAATAAATATTTAATATATATAACATAACAATATTATTTTAATAATATTAATATATTTTCAATAAATAAAATAAAAATTTTTTTAAAAAAATAATTTATTTTAAACAATATTTACTAATTAATAATTTAAACAAATTATAATATTTATGTATTATAATTTATATTTATATAAAAAATATATTATTTATTTCTCCAAATATTTAATGCTTTTACTCTTAATCGATATAATTCGTTCTTGATTTCAATACCTTTAAACAAATTTTTATTTACAAACGAATTAATAGATATATTTTTAATAATAGAAAACATGGATTTTAATAATTTACCTAATGTAATATTTTTTTTTAAATTTTTTAAATCATCTTTATAATAAAAATTTAAATATATTAATTTATTTAATCTATCCGGTTTTCTCCACGCATCAATAATATTAAAAAAATTAACAATTAATTCAGAACTTTGTAATTCTATCATTTGTAAAAAATTATGAAAACCACATAGAAAAATAGCAATTTTTTGAGTTTCTTTTGGAACTTTCAATCTTCTACATAAACTTTTAACTAATAAAACAGGTTTTTCATAAAAAAAATAATTTTTTATGTTAAGTTTAGAAATAGAATATATTTGACTAATAAATTGTAAAAAATAAGCAAATCTTATATCTAAATTATTTGTAACCCTAGAAACACGTGATAATTCAAAAAAGCTATAACGTAAAAAATTCTTTTGATTCATAAAAAAATGACATAAAAAAGATTTTTTATAAAAAAAACTAATTTCTGGAAACAAATAAATTAATGCATTACAACTATGCAATACCTGAAAATAAATATGAGGATTACGAGAACATAAACCTTTTTTAGTTTCATTCCAAACTCTTTCAGGAGTTAAATATAATAATTCTTTCCGCATACAAATTAATTTCATTAAAAATAAAGTTTTTTTTGCAATATAAAAACCTAAATGAGATAATGTAGCAGCAAAACGAGCAACTCGTAATACCCTTAAAGGATCTTCTTGAAAAGAAGATGACACATGTCTTAAAACTCTTTTTTTAAGATCCCTTTTTCCATTAAAAAAATCAATAATATTTCCATAATTATCTTGTGCCATTGCATTAATAGTTAAATCACGTCTGATTAAATCATCTTTTAAAGTAATTTTAGGAGAAAAATTAAATAAAAAACCTGTATAACCAAATCCGTGTTTTTTTTCAGTTCTAGCTAAAGCATACTCTTCATGTGTTTTGGGATGTATAAAAACCGGAAAATCTCGTCCAACTTGTTGATATTTTTTTTTTAACATTTTTTCTGGAGTAGAACCAACTACTACCCAATCACGATCATGAACAGGAAAACCTAATAAACGATCTCTAATAGATCCACCAACTAAATAAATTTTCAATAAAAATGTCCAAATAAAAGTATAATAAGAAAAATAATAAAAAAAATTATTTTTAAAAATTTTACTAAAATTAATAAAAAATATTTAATATTTAATAAATTAAATAAAAAATAATTTTATTCATACAAAAATAAATATTATTAAAATAATATATTAATTACTGAAATTTGTTTGTTATATTAAAATAATAATTATATTAATCAATATTATCATTAATTAATAAATCTGGAAACACCCTAATAGAATTATGACGAGAATATATATTAGAATTATATTTTAAAAACCCTACATATGCAATCATAGCTGCATTATCTGTACAAAAAATTTTTTTAGGAAAATAACATTTTCCTTGTTTAGATTCAACTAAATTTTTTAATTTTTTTCTCAATAAATGATTAGAACTAACTCCTCCACATACTAAGAAATTTTTTAAATTAGTTTTTTGAATAGCAAGTTTACATTTTATTACTAATGTATCTACAATTGCTTCTTCAAAAGACTTAGCAATGTTAAATCTTTCTTGAAGTAAATTGGAATTATTTAAAATAATATTTTTTACATGTGTTTTTAAACCAGAAAAACTAAAATTTAAATTAGAATATTTAGTCATAGGACGAGGAAAAAAATATTTTCCAGACTGACCATATTTTGCTAAATCAGATAGTTTTTTACCACCAGGATATCCTAATCCTAATAATTTTGCTATATAATCAAATACATTTCCAACTGAATCATCTAAAGTTTCACCTAATATAGTATATTGACCAAATCTATGGGCACTAATTAATTGAGTATTAGCTCCTGAAACTAACAATGCTAAAAAAGGAAAAAGATTACATGTGTGGTTTAACATAACGGAAAATAAATGACCTTCTAAATGATTAACTGAAATAGAGGGAATATTAAGAGACAAAGATAAAGATAAAGCAATTGTTGAACCAACTAAAAGAGATCCTGAAAAACCGGGACCGATAGTATATGCAATTGCATCAAAAATATTTTTTTTAGTAATAAAATTTTTATCAATTGAATATTGAGAAAAAATTTTTTTAATTAAAAAAATTAACTTATCTAAATGAGATCTAGCAGCTAATTCAGGTACTATACCGCTAAATTCAGAATGAACTTTATTTTGATTAAGTGTTGAATGAAAAATTAATCCTATTTTTTGATCATAAACAGCAACTGAAGTATCATCACATGATGTTTCTATTCCCAATATTCTCATAATTATCCTAAAATTTTTTATAACTAAAATTTATTAAATATAAATTATCTATCTAAAAACCTATATTATATATTATGATATAATATATATCATAAAAATAAATATTATTCTGTATATATTCTATTTTATGAAGTAATAAAATTTACATAAAAACTATATTTTATTAATTGTTACTATACTAATATTCATTCAAAAAAAATAAATAAATTTTATAGGAATTACTATGCCAATGATTAAAATAAGAGATAATGAACCTTTTGATGTTGCATTAAGAAGATTTAAAAGATCTTGTGAAAAAGCGGGAATATTATCTGAAATACGTCGAAGAGAATTCTATGAAAAACCTACAACAGAAAAAAAAAGAGCAAAAGCTTCAGCAATAAAAAGATTGGCAAAAAAATTAGCACGAGAAAATGCTAAACGTATTCGAATGTACTAATAAAAATATTATTATATTCTAAAATATTGAGACCGTTAATTTATATATAATAACGGTCAAAAATCAAAAATAAATATATGATAATCAAAAGAAAAATAAAAAAAATTCCACAAAAATTTATTCATGAATTAGTAGAAAAAACAGATATTATTGAATTAATCAATAAATACATTACATTAAAAAAATCAGGAGATAATTATAAAGCTTTATGTCCTTTTCATAATGAAAAAACACCTTCTTTTATTGTAAATCAAAACAAACAATTTTTTTATTGTTTTGGTTGTGGAATACATGGAAATGTAATAGATTTTTTAATGCAATATGAAAAATTAGATTTTTTAAGTAGTATTATGGAATTAACCACATTAAATGGAATGAATATTCCATATATCAATAATAATTATACACTCAATAAAAAATATTCTTATAGACAAAAAATACATTCAGTTTTAAAAAAAATATCAGAAATATATACAAATAATTTATTTATTTTACCAAATATAGCATATATATACCTTATAAAACGCGGTATTAATCAAAAAACAATGAAAAAATTTTCATTAGGTTTTGCTATATCCGATAATTGTCAAATTACAAATTATATTAACAAAAAATACACAAACAAATCAATTATCCAAGATTGTGGTTTAATCCTTCAAAATACAAAAAAAATTCAATATGATCGATTTAAAGAAAGAATTATGTTTCCTATAAAAAATAAATATGGACAAATTCAAGGATTTGGAGGGAGAATTTTAAAAAAAAATATTAAACCTAAATATTTAAATTCTCCAGAAACAATTACATTTCATAAAAAAAAAAATCTTTATGGAATATATGAATTAAATTTATATAATCCAAAACCTAAAAAAATATTAGTAGTAGAAGGATATCTAGATGTTATTTCTCTAAATCAATTTAATATAAATTATTCAGTCGCTTTACTGGGAAGTATAATTACAAAATATCAAATACAAGTACTATTTAAAATTAGCAAGAATATTATTTTTTGTTTTGATGGAGATAACGCTGGTCGTGAAGCAAACTGGTTTTCATTAAAATTATCATTATCATTTTTACATGATAATTGTACAATAAATTTTCTATTACTACCAAAAAATGAAGATCCAAGTAGTTTAATTATTAAAGAAGGAAAAAAAAAATTTGAAAAAAGAATTCAAAAATCTGAAACATTATATTCTTTTTTTTTTAGAAAAATTTCTGATAAAATGAATTTAAGTTGTATTAATGATTGTATAAAATTAAGTTTATTAACTATTCCATTGATTAAAAAAATTCCAAGTAAAATAATAAGAATTCATTTAAGAACAATGCTCGGAAATAAAATAGGAATATTAGATACATATCAATTAAATAAATTAATTACTATACCAATAAAAAAAATTTATAAAAAAAATATTATACCAATTAAAATTACTACAATGAGATTATTAATTAGTTTAATTATTCAGAACCCAAAAATAGTAAAAAAAATAAAAAAAATAGAAAAAATTAAACAATTAAATATAATAGGAAAAAATATTCTTATTGAATTAATACAAATAATTATTAAAAATAAAATCTTTAAAACTGGTCATTTATTAGAATTTTATAGACATACTAAACTAGAAAAAATTTTTCAATATTTAAGTACATGGGACCATATGATTGTAAAAAATAAAATATATTCTATAACTAAAGAATTATTTAACAATCTTTTAATACAACATTTAGAATATAAATATAATAAATTAATTACTTTAGAAAGAAAAAAAGGTCTTAATAATAAAGAAAAAAATAAATTATGGAAAATAAATAAAAAAATAATTAAAATTAAAAATAAAAGATATTCATTTTAATAAATATTAAAAAATATTTAATTTTATTAAATAATTTACACTATAAGGTGAATCATAGTTTATTTATATACAATATATATATTTATATATACAAAAAAACAGTACAATTAAATAAATTTTATATATAAATAAATATATATATCTTTTTATTACAATAAACTAATAAATATAAACGGATATCGTCTTATGAAAAAAAAACCAAAATCACAATTAAAATTACTTGTTTCACACGGAAAAGAACAGGGATACTTAACATATTCAGAAGTACACGATCACCTTCCAGATGAAATTATTGATTCAGATCAAATAAAAAATATTATACAAATGATAAAAGATTTAGGAATTCAAGTTGTAGAAGAAGCTAGAGAAATAGATGAGTTAATTATTAATGAAACACCCACAGATACTGATGAAGATACAGTAGAAGCTGCTGCTCAAGTTTTATCTAATGTTGAAACAGACATTGGCCGTACAACAGACCCTGTAAGGATGTACATGAGAGAAATGGGAACTGTAGAACTTCTTACTAGAGAAGGCGAAATAAATATTGCTAAGCGCATTGAAGAAGGAATAAATCAAGTACAATGTACTGTTTCTGAATATCCCGATGCTATTCTATATTTATTAAAACAATATAATCGAGTTGAATCAGGAGATATTAGATTATCAGAATTAATTACAGGATTTATAGATCCAAACACAGAAACAAATTTATCTCATCCTTCTGAAGAAATATTGAATAACATAATAAAAAATACTTCAAAAACACATTTAAATATTGAACAAACAGAAGAACCAGAAGATGTCTATAATCCTATAGATCCAGATTTAGCTAAAAAAAAATTTTTACAACTAAAAAAACAATATAATATTACTAATGATACTATAAAAACAAAAAAAAGAAATCATAAAGATTCTATACATGCTATACATGAACTATCTGAAATATTTAAACAATTTCGATTAGTTCCTAAACAATTCAATTATTTAGTAAAAAATATGAGAAAAATGATTCAAAAAATCAGATCGCAAGAAAGAAAAATAATGAAATTATGTATAGAAACCTGTAAAATACCTAAAAAAAATTTTATACAATTATTTAAAGGAAAAGAAACAAATTATGCATGGTATAATATTGCTACAAGTAAAAAAAAACCATGGTCTTCTAAATTAAACTTAGTACAAAAAGATATAAATAATAGTATTAAAAAATTACTAATTATTGAAAAAAAAACCGGTTTAACTATTAAACAAGTAAAAGATATTAACAAACGTATATTATTAGGAGAAGAAAAGGCAAAAAGAGCAAAAAAAGAAATGGTTGAAGCAAATTTAAGATTAGTAATTTCTATAGCTAAAAAATATACAAATAGAGGGTTACAGTTTTTAGATTTAATTCAAGAAGGTAACATTGGATTAATGAAAGCTGTTGATAAATTTGAATATCGACGAGGATATAAATTTTCTACCTATGCAACATGGTGGATACGTCAAGCGATTACTAGATCTATAGCAGATCAAGCAAGAACTATTCGTATTCCAGTACATATGATTGAAACAATTAATAAATTAAATAGAATTTCTAGACAAATGCTACAAGAAATTGGAAGAGAACCAACTCCAGAAGAACTATCTGAAAAAATGTTAATTCCAGAAGAAAAAATTAGAAAAGTATTAAAAATTGCTAAAGAACCTATCTCTATGGAGACTCCGGTAGGAGAAGATGATGATGCACATTTAGGTGACTTTATTGAAGATACAAATTTAGAATTACCTTTAGAATCAGCTACTTCAGAAAGTTTAAAAGCAATTACAAACGATGTTTTATCTGGTTTAACAGAGAGAGAAGCAAAAGTACTAAGAATGAGATTCGGAATTGATATGAATACAGATCATACCTTAGAAGAAGTTGGAAAACAATTTGATGTAACACGAGAAAGAATACGTCAAATTGAAGCTAAAGCATTAAGAAAATTAAGACATCCTAGTCGATCAGAAATATTAAAAAGTTTTTTGGACAATTCCTAATCTAACATTAATATCTAATTAGATAATATTTTAAAAAATAATTTTTCTATAAAATTTTTATATAAAAAATATACTAAAAAATAAATAATATTATATTTTTAATATTATTTAAAGTTTAATTGTATTATATTAATATATTATATATTATATATAAAAAAATATAATTTTTATATTTTTTGTTAAAAAATTTATATAATAAAAATTATATTATTTTCTTATAAAAAATAGATATATTTTATTAAATTTTAAAAAAAATCCTTATAAAAGTTTTATAAAATACAAATGTCTATTAAAAAAATATTAATATAATAAAAAAATTATTATAATTCTATACTTATACAAATTTACATTTATAAGAAATAAATCTAAAAAATAATTTTATTAAAAATCATCATACTATTTATATCACATTAAATATATATTTATTTATATAATTTTCTTAATATCACGCGATATAAAAAATATCGCGTGATTTACAAAATATTTTTATCATATTATGTCATACCATATAAAAATACATTTTATTTTTCAAGACTTATTAAACGTTTCTCGATATTATCTAAAGCTATTTTAGTTTGTATTTTAGAAACTCCACCAATAGCATTCTTCTTTTCTAAACAAGATTCTAATGTTAAATACTGATATATGTCCTTCTCAATTATTGAACAATATTTTTTTAAAAGTAGTAAATCTAATTCTTCAAGGTATTTATTTTGATGAATAGCCTCTATAACAATTTTTCCTGAAATATGATGAGCATCTCTAAAAGATATACCTTTACTAACTAAGTAATCTGCTAATTCTGTAGCATTACTATAACCTTCTTGAGCTGTTTGTTTGCAACGTAAACTATTTAATTTCATATTGTTCAATACTAAACTACTCATTTTTAAACAATCTTCCCAAATATCTAAACCTTGAAATAAATATTTTTTATCTTCTTGAAAATCTTTATTATAAGATAAAGGTAATCCTTTAAATAAAGTAAACATAGATATTAAAGAACCATATACTCCACTACATTTTCCTCTTATTAATTCTAAAATATCTGGATTTTTCTTTTGAGGCATTAATGAAGATCCAGAGGTTATTTCATCAGATAATTCAATAAAATTAGCTTCTCCTGAATTATAAAATATTAAATCTTCAGAAAAACGAGATAAATGCATCATACTAATAGAAGCTGTAGATAAAATCTCTAAAATAAAATCTCTATCAGAAACACTATCTAAAGCATTAGTAGTACAATTTGAAAAACCCATAAGTTCAGCTAATTTTTTTCTATTAATATTCCACGAAGTGCCTGCTATAGCTCCAGATCCTAAGGGAGAAATATCTAAGCGTTTAATTGTATCTAGCATTCGCAATCGATCTCTTTCAAGCATATCAATGTATGCTAAACACCAATATGAAAATGTAATTGGTTGAGCTCTTTGTAAATGTGTATAACCCGGAATAATAGTATTCTGTTGTAAAGAAGCATGATTAAAAAAATTACGTTGTAATTTAATAATTTCTTTCAAAATACGATTTGATTTTCTTTTACACCATAATTTTAAATTAGTAGCAATTTGATCATTACGACTTCTACCTGTATATAATTTTTTTCCTAATTTTCCAATTTTTTTTACTAAAGTTGATTCTATCCAACTATGAATATCTTCAGAATCTGAAGATAAAATTTCATTAATATTACATATATACTTTTTTAAAATCCATTTTAAAGTTTTTTCAATTAATTTTTGTTCACAATTAGTTAAAATTTTAATATCTAACAATATTTTTGACCAAGCTATAGAAGATTTAATATCATCTTTTATTAATCTATAATCCATATTTAAAGAGTTATTAAATTTTTTAAAATGTATATTAGATACTTTCTTAAATCTACCACCCCAAAGAGACATATTTTTACCTCAAAAAATACAAAAAACATATCAAATATTATTTTTGACGATTTAACGAACGAATACGTGATGATAATGAAAATAAACGGATAAAACCTTGAGCATCTAATTGACTATATACAGTATCCTTACTAAAAGTAGCATATTCTTGTGAATATAATGTGTTTGGTGATTTCTTTTGTAAGATATTAACTGATCCTTTATATAATTCCACTACTACTTCACCAGAAATACTATTTGATAATATTTCTGAGGACTGTTGAAGTGACTTTCTCATTGGAGTAAACCATTTTCCGTCGTATATTATTAATGACATATCTAATGCAATTTTATTTTTCCAATACATACTATCTCTATCTAATATTAATTGTTCCAAACCTCTTAAAGCGTGATATATAATAGTTCCACCAGGAGTTTCGTAACAACCTCTTGATTTTATACCAATAAGACGATTTTCTACAATATCAACACGGCCAATAGAATGTTTACTTCCTAAGGTATTTAATTTATCTAAACATTCATAAGCACTTAAATTTTTATGGTTTACTCCTACTACACAACCTTTTTTAATTTTTAAATGTATCTTTTCAGATTGATTAGGAGCATCATGAGGACTTTTTGTCCATACCCAACAATCATTATTTGGAGCATTCCAAGTATTTTCTAAAACTCCACCTTCAGTAGAAATATGAAAAATATTTTCATCTCTACTATAAATCTTCTTTTGAGTTACTGTAGTATTAATATTTTTTTGACGTAAATATTCTAATAACTCTTCTCTAGATTGAAATTTCCATTCTCTCCATGGAGCTATTACTATTAAAGAAGAATCTAAAGCAGCATACGCTGATTCAAAACGTACTTGATCATTTCCTTTTCCTGTTGCTCCGTGACTTACACCAATTGCATTAATTTTATGAGCATAATCCACTTGAGATTTAGCAATTAATGGTCTTGCAATTGCTGTTCCTAATAAATATTGTCCTTCATATATTGCTCCAATTTTTAACATAGGAAATACATATTTATTTACAAAATCATTTCTTAAATCAGCAATATGACAATCCAAAGCTCCAGACATAATTGCTTTTTCTTTAATATTTTCTAAATCTGAACTAGATTGTCCAATATTTGCAACAAAAGCAACAACATTAAATTTATAATTATCCTTTATCCAAGGTATAATAGCTGAAGTATCTAAACCGCCTGAATATGCTAAAACTATTGTATTTTTTATGCTTCTATTTTTCATATTTTTTATAAACCTATTTTATTCTATAATTTTGGTACCGATAGATTTTCCTATAAATACATCTGATAAATCATTTAAATTATGCCAACTAGCTATTTCAACTGGTTTTTTTAAAATTTTTGATACTATTAATGCAGATTGTATTTTAATAATCATTCCATTAGTTATTGATCCTGAATCAAGTAAACTATTTATTTCTCTATAAGAGATTTCTTTAATACGCTGACCTTTACCATCTAAAACTGCACTTACATCTGTTAGTATAATTAAACGTCCATTTAATATAATAGTTAATATCATTGCTACTATATCAGAATTAATATTAAAAATATTACCTTCTAAATCTAAACCAGAGGAACAAATAAAAGGAATAATATTTTTTTCTAAAAACATTTGAATAATTTTTATATATTCTAATATTTCTTTTTTATTTTTTTTTAAAAAAAAATTAATCTCTTTTATAGAAATAGACTTAAAAATTAATTCATTAAAAAAATCTGTTAATAATAAATTTTGCCCTATAATTTTATATTTTTTTGACCAAGCTAACAAACGCATATTAGCAATATTAGGTAAAATAGAAAATAATATATTCTTAGTATTTAACTTTTCAATTGAACAAAATTTATTTTTTGAAGAAAAAAAATTAAATTTTTGAAAAATGTTTCTACCAAACAAATGACCACCATTAACTAATATTATTCTCCTTTTTTTTAACTTATAAACAACGTGTATTGCTTTAAATAAACGTTTTATAGCATTATTATTATTTAATAATATACCACCTATTTTTACTACTAAAGGACCTTTCATTATTAAAAACCTTATATTAAATATTTAATTATTAAATTACATAAAATATACAATATAAATAATAATTTAAATAAAAATTTAAACATATTTTTAATATAAAAATATTTTATTTATAAAAAATATATAAAGATTTATTTAATTTAAATAAATAAATTTTATATTAAATAAAATATTGTAAATAATTTTACTAATCATATAAAAAAAATAATTATAAATTACCTATATTAACTAATATTTATTAAAATAATTAAATTAAACCTAACTTATGACAAATTTTTAAACTTAAATCAGATTGATTTAATGTATATAAATGAAAATTTTTAATACCTTCACGATATAAACTGACTATTAAATCTACCGCAATGCTTACACTTAAATCAGTACATTTATCTATATCATTAGAATGTTCATAAAAAAAATCTAAGATCCATTGAGGAACATAAATATTTGTCATATTAACAAATTTTTTTAGTTGATTAATATTTAATATAGGTAATATTCCAGGTATTAAGTCAATTTTTAAACCCATCATTAAACAATTATCACGAAACTTTAAAAATTTATTAATACTAAAAAAAAACTGTGTAATTGCTGCAGTAACGCCTAAATCTACTTTATTTTTTAAATTAATTAAATCTTCTTTTAAACTATGAGATTCAGGATGTAATTCAGGATATGCTGCAACTAATATTTTAAAGTCATTTACAGATTTTAATAATTTAATTAAATCAACTGCATATATTACTTTTTTAGAATAATTAAAAGGCAAATCACCCCTTAAGGCAATAATATTTTTAATTCCATAACTCCAATATTTATATGCAATCTCTTTTATTAAAGATTCATTTAATCCTACAGTGATAAAATGAGCAAATAATTTTGCATTAGTTAAAGGAAATATTTTTTTTAAAACAGAAAAAGTTTTATCATATTTATCTATATTTATACTACTTGTTACTGAAAAAAATTCTGGATTACATTTATTTAACATTTTAACTGAATGAAATAGTTTATTTTCTAAAACAATATTTTTCGGAGGAAATACTTCAAAAGAAATTTTGATCTTATTTTTTAAATTAACTACCTCATGATTATATTTTTTTTTTCTATCTTTAAAAATAGTTATCATATCTATATCCTAATTATTATTATTAATATTTAAATTATTAAAATTGAAAATAATATAAAGTGATATTTTATTTGACAAATAAATATCTACTAAATATAAATTTTTTTATTTAAAAATATTAATTTTATTAAATTAATTTAAATATTTATTAATATCTATAAATAAATAAAAAACTATTTAAATTTTAATTTTATTTTAAAAAATAAATATATAAAATATTATAAATAATATAGTTATAAAAAATATTAAACATTTATAAAAATAAAATCATATATATAAAAAAATAATAAATAAAAATCAAAAAAGAAAATTTTTATTATTTAAAAGTTTTTTTAAATTAGTATAACATTTATTAAATTAATAAAATACTTTATAATATGTCTTATATATTTTTATTAAAAATAAATATTAATCTTTTTAATAAAATATTTTATATTCATAAAAAAATATGTTACAATTAAAAAAAATAAAAAATATTTATTTTTTTTAAAAATATATTATTTTATATAAATAATTATTAATTTTATTTATTTAAAAATATATTAATTGATGTAAATAAAAAATAATGTAATATAATTTTATAGCCGGCTTAGCTCAGAAGGTAGAGCAACTGACTTGTAATCAGTAGGTCACCAGTTCAATTCCGGTAGCCGGCAAAAATATAGGTGGGGTTCCCGAGTGGTTAAAGGGAGCAGACTGTAAATCTGACGTCATTGACTTCGAAGGTTCGAATCCTTCTCCCACCACAAAATAAAAAGCGGGCATCGTATAAAGGATATTACCTCAGCCTTCCAAGCTGATGATGCGGGTTCAATTCCCGCTGACCGCTATATAAAATTATAAATAAAGCTGATATAGCTTAGTTTGGTAGAGCACATTCTTGGTATGAATGAGGTCCCTAGTTCAAATCTAGGTATCAGCAAAAATAAAATTTTATTAAAAAAAATAATTTTTTATAAAAAACTGAAAATAAATAAAAAAAATATATTTTTAATTAATTGAAAATATTAATTATTTTATATAAAATAAATTTATATTTAATATTTAAAATTTAAAAAATTTGATTATTAATTTTTTTAAAAAATAATAATTTATTTATTTTAAAAAAAATATTATGATATATTATAAATAATTTTTTAAGAAAAATTTACCTTTATAAGAGAACTATAATTATGCATATTTATAACATATATCAAACATATATGAACCATAAAGAAAAAATAAAATGGTTTTGCATAATTACCATAATTTTGTTAATAATTTCAACTTATATTTTTTTTTTATATAAATCATCAAAAACATTAAAAATAATTTTTTTTAGTACATTATTTATAATATTATTAAAAATATTTTTTCATACAATTTTAAGTAAAAAAATACTTATCTTTATTAATGAAATAAAATTAGAATTGTCAAATATTGTTTGGCCTTCTTTTAAAGAAACCTCACAAACAACAGGAATTGTTATATTCTTAATAATATTAACATCTATATTTTTATGGATGATAGATGGAATTATACTTCGTATAATATCTTATATACTTTCACCGAGGTTATAGAAATTGTATGTAGAAAAAAAAAAATGGTATGTTCTTCAATCTTTTTCAGGATTTGAAAATAGAGTTGCACAATCTATATTAAATAATGAAAAAGTAAAAAATATGAAAAATATATTCGGACAAGTAATTGTTCCATCTGAAGAAGTAATAGAAATTAAAAAAGGAAAAAGAAAAAAAAGTGATTATAAATTTTTTCCAGGATATATTTTAATTGAAATGATTATGAACAACTATAGTTGGCATTTAATAAAAAGTTTACCTAAAGTATTAGGTTTTATAGGTAGCTCTTCTGAAAAACCAACACCTATTAATAATAATGAAATAAATATTATTCTAAAAAAAATAAAAAAAATTGGCGATACACCTCGACCAAAAAAAATATTTGAACCAGGAGAAAATATCCGTGTTAATGATGGCCCCTTTTCAGATTTTAATGGCATTGTCGAAACCGTTGACTACGAGAAGAACAGGTTAAGAGTATCTGTATCAATATTTGGACGGTCAACTCCTGTTGAACTAAACTTCAGACAGGTAGAAAAATATTGAATAAAATAAATTAAAAACATTTTTATTTTTATAAAATTGTTTACTTAATTACAAGAAGAATTATGACTAAAAAAATTACAGCATATATAAAATTACAAGTACTATCTGGAATGGCTAATCCTAGCCCTCCAGTAGGTCCGGCTTTAGGACAAAAGGGAGTAAATATCATGGAATTTTGTAAAAATTTTAATTTACAAACATCTAAATTAGAAAAAGGAATTCCTACTCCAGTTATTATAACTGTTTATGCTGACAAATCATTTACTTTTATAATTAAAACACCTCCTGCCTCAATATTATTAAAAAGATGCTTAAATATTAAACATGGATCAAAAAAACCTAAACATGATATTATTGGTCATATTACAAAAAAACAAATAAACCAAATTGCTAAACAAAAAATGATAGATATGACTGGATCAAATATTATTCAAATAGAAAAAACTATTGAAGGGACTGCTCGTTCTATGGGAATTACAGTAATAAAGGAATAAAAATGAAAGAAAAATCAAAAAAAATACAATTCAATCAAAAAAAAAAAAAAATAAAAAAAAATTATAAAATAAATAAAGCTATAGAAATATTAAAAAAAATAAAACCAGCAAATTTTATAGAAAGTATAGATGTAGCCTTTAATTTAAATATTAATCCCAAAAAATCCGAACAAAATGTCCGTGGGTCTGTTATATTGCCTCACGGAACCGGAAAAAAAATAAAAATAGCAGTTTTTACTACCGGAAAAAATATAAAAATAGCTCAATCATCTGGAGCAGATTTTGTAGGAATGGAAGATTTAGCTAATATTATAAAAAAACAAAAAATTAAATTTGACTTAATAATTGCTTCACCAGAATCAATGGAATTAGTTGGAAAATTAGGACCAATATTAGGACCTAGAGGTATTATGCCTAATCCAAAATTTGGAACTGTTACTAATGACATAAAAAAATCAATAAAAGATGCAAGAAAAGGAAAAATAAATTATAAAAACGACAAAAATGGTACCATACATAGTAATTTTGGAAAAATAAATTTCTCTAATGAACATTTATATGAAAATTTTTTAGCATTATACCATTCTATTACACAATCTAAACCAGCCCAATTAAAAGGAATTTATTTTAAAAAAATTAGTATATCTACCACAATGGGCCCAGGAATAAATATTGATCATCTATCTTTATAAAATCATATTTTTATTAATTACATCAATTTTATTTTATATAAAAAATATTTTTTTAAAAAATAATCAATGATATATGAAAATTTCATAAAAAATTTAAATGCCTTCTATCCTTAAATTTATGATATAAATTATTTATATTTGTTTATAAACATCATTAAAAAAAGGATAAAAAAATGGCATTAAATCGCAATAAAAAAAAAGATATAATTAAAAAAATTAATACAATTGCAAAAAAGTCATTATCTATAATTACAGCAAATCCATCAAAAATTGAAGTAAATAAAATTAACACATTACGTAAAAAAGCTAAGAAATTTAATGTAAAAATTTATTTAACTAGAAATACTCTACTAAAAAAATCTTTAAAAAAAACAATTTTTTCTAAAATTATTGAAATATTGAAAGGACCAAATTTAATTGCATTTTCTCTTCAACATCCAGGCAGTGCAAGTAGATTATTTATAGAATTTAATAAGAAAAATAAAGATTTTAAAATAAAAAACGCAGTTTACGAAAATAAAATACTTGATATAAAGGAAATTCACGATTTAGCTACACTGCCAACACATATTGAATCTATCTTTAAATTTATGACAATATTAAAAGAAATATCATTAGGAAAATTCCTACGATTACTTAATCAAATCACTCACAAATCAATATAATAATCTAATTTTTTTTAAATATATTCTTAACTAATTTGGATATAATAATCATGTCAATTACTAAAGAAGAAATTTTAGATACTATCTCTAATATGTCAGTAAAAGAAATTATGCAATTAATTTCTGCAATAGAAAAAAAATTTGATATTTCGTCAAACATTCCGTTAGATGTAAAACAAGATTCTTTAAAATCTAAAAAAGAAGAAAAAGTATTATTTAATGTCAAATTAGTTTCTATAGGAAGTAATAAAGTCTCGATTATTAAAATAATACGAAGTACTACTGGATTAGGATTAAAAGAATCCAAGGATCTTGTAGAATCAGCACCTACTCTTATTAAAGAAAATATAACAAAAGAAAATGCAGAAAGTTTGAAAAAAACTCTTACGGATTCTGGCGCTACAGCAGAGATAACATAAAATTAAATAATTTAAAATTAGTATTAATACCCATACACTAATGACTGGTGATTTATAAGTCACCAGTTCTTATTATTACTATAATATAGTATAGTATATTTAATAAAAGCAATAAAAATTTCAATAAAATCCAAAAAAATATTTATTTATTAAATTTAATAAATATTTATATACAAAATAATTATATAAAACATTATTTAAAATTATAATAATACACTAAGGAAACAATGGTTTACTCTCATACTGAAAAAAAACGCATCCGAAAAAATTTTGGTAAACAAAAAAAAATTTTAGATATTCCTTATCTATTATCTATTCAAATAGATTCATTTAAACATTTTATCCAATCAAAAAAAAATAGTCATGAAGGATTAGAGGCTGCATTTCAATCAATTTTTCCTATCCGTAGTTACAATGGATCTGCTGAATTACAATATATTTCATATACTTTAGGAAAAAAAACATTTGATGTACAAGAATCTCAAACAAGAGGTGCAACATATTCAGTTCCATTAAGAGTAAAACTACAATTAATTATGTATGAAAAAGACTCAAATAATACTATTGTTAAAAATATTAAAGAACAAGAAGTATATATGGGTGAACTACCTTTAATGACAAGAAATGGAACATTTATTATTAATGGTACAGAAAGAGTTGTTGTTTCACAATTACATAGAAGTCCTGGTGTTTTTTTTGATAGCGATAAAGGAAAATCACACTCATCAGGAAAAATATTATATAACGCAAGAATTATACCTTATAGAGGATCATGGTTAGATTTTGAATTTGATCCTAAAGATAATTTATTTGTGCGAATAGACCGTCGAAGAAAAATTCCGATTACTATAATACTACGAGCTCTAAAACTTAATACAGAAGATATACTTAAAATTTTTTTTAAAAATGATATTTTTTATATAAAAAAAAATTCAATCAAAATGGACTTAATTCCAAAAAGATTACGAGGAGAAATTATACCATTTAATATCATAAAAAATAAAAAAATATATTTAAAAAAAGGAAAAAGAGTAACCGCACAACATATTAGTGAATTAGAAAAAGATTGTATTACCTCAATAAAGGTACCAAAAGAGTATATTTACGGAAAAACAATTAGTAAAAATTATATTGATCCTAAAACTGGAACAATATTTGTTAAAGCAAATACAAAATTAACAAAAGAAGATTTTAAAAAAATTAAAAATTTCGGTTATAAAAAAATATATGTTTTATTTACTAATGATCTTGATCATGGACCATATATTTCAGATACATTACGAATTGATTCTACAAAAGATCAAAATACTGCATTAATAGAAATATACAGAATGATGAGACCTGGGGAACCACCTACCAAAGAAGCTACTGAAAATTTATTTAATAATCTTTTTTTCTCTAAAGAGAGATATGATTTATCTCCGGTTGGTCGAATGAAATTTAATAAATCTTTAAATCGTACAGAAAAAAATGGATCTGGAACATTAAATAAAAATGATATTCTTGATGTAATAAAGAAATTAATTGATATTCGTAATGGAAAAGGAGAAATAGATGATATTGATCATTTAGGAAATCGTCGTGTACGATCAGTTGGAGAGATGGTAGAAAATCAATTTAGAGTTGGGTTAATTAGAGTGGAAAGAGCGGTGAGAGAAAGATTATCATTAAGTGATTTAGATATATTAATGCCGCAAGATATTATTAATGCAAAACCTATATCTTCTGCGATAAAAGAATTTTTTGGATCGAGTCAATTATCTCAGTTTATGGATCAAAATAATCCTTTATCAGAAATTACACATAAACGTAGAATTTCAGCCTTAGGGGTTGGAGGATTAACAAGAGAAAGAGCTGGTTTTGAGGTAAGAGATGTACATCCTACACATTATGGAAGAGTTTGTCCGGTAGAAACACCAGAAGGACCTAATATAGGGTTAATTAATTCTTTGTCAATATATGCAAGAACTAATCAATATGGTTTTTTAGAAACACCTTATAGAAAAATAATAAATAATATAGTTACCTGTGATATTAAATATTTATCTGCCATAGAAGAAGGAAATTATATTATTGCACAAGCTAATACAAAAATCAATGAAAAAGGTCAATTTTATGAAAATTTCGTTATATGTAGACATAAAGGAGAATTTGGTTTATTTCATAAAAAACAAGTCCATTATATGGATGTTTCAACGCAACAAATAGTTTCAGTTGGAGCATCATTAATACCGTTTTTAGAACATAATGATGCTAATAGAGCACTTATGGGCGCTAATATGCAAAGACAAGCTGTTCCTACTGTAAAACCAGAAAAACCATTAGTAGGTACAGGAATGGAAAGATCAGTAGCAATTGATTCAGGTGTAACAGTTATTGCTAAAAGAAGCGGAACTATACAATATGTTGATGCGTCAAAAATAGTTGTAAATGTAAACGAAAAAAAAATTAATGCATATCAATCTGGTATAGATATATATAATCTAACAAAATATGTTCGATCAAATCAAAATACCTGTATTAATCAAATACCTTGTGTTTGTCTAAATGATAAAATTAAAAAAGGTGATGTATTAGCAGATGGACCTTCTACTGATTTAGGAGAATTAGCATTAGGACAAAATATGCGAGTAGCTTTTATGCCATGGAATGGATATAACTTTGAAGATTCGATTCTTATATCAGAAAAAGTTGTAAAAGAAGACCGATTTACAACGATTCATATTCAAGAATTATCATGTATTTGTCGAGATACTAAATTAGGTTTAGAAGAAATAACTGCTGATATACCAAATGTAGGTGAATCAGCATTATCAAAATTAGATTCTTCAGGAATTGTATATATAGGAGCAGATGTATCTAGCGGGGATGTCTTAGTAGGAAAAGTAACACCTAAAGGTGAAACACAATTAACACCTGAAGAAAAGTTACTAAGAGCTATTTTTGGAGAAAAAGCTTCAGATGTAAAAGATTCTTCATTGCGCGTTCCTAATGGAGTAAATGGAACTATAATTGATGTACAAATATTTACGAGAGACGGAATAAAAAAAGACCAACGTACATTAGAAATAGAAGAAATGTTATTAAAAAAAGCAAAAAAAGATTTAACAGAGGAACTAAAAATATTTGAAATAAATATTATCATGCGAATAAAGAACATATTAATTAAATCAGGTATAAAAAAAAACAAAATAAATATTATTTCTTTAGATGATTATTTTAAAAATTATTCTAAAGAATCTAATCATCAAAAAAAAGAAATAAAAAAATTAGAAGAACAATATAAAAAATTAAAAAAGAAATTTACAAGAAAGATAGAAGAAAAAAATAAAAAAATAAAACAAGGTGATGAACTATCTCCAGGAATTTTAAAAATTGTTAAAGTATATTTAGCAGTAAAAAGAAAAATACAACCAGGTGATAAAATGGCTGGAAGACACGGAAATAAAGGAGTTGTATCTAAAATTAATCCTGTTGAAGATATGCCTTATGACAAAGAAGGAGTACCAATAGATATTGTATTAAATCCATTAGGTGTACCGTCACGTATGAATTTAGGTCAAATTCTTGAAACACATTTAGGTTTAGCTGCAAAAGGAATCGGTAATATTATAAATAAAATGTTAAAAAAACATAAAAAAATATATAAAATTCGTCAATTTTTACAAAAAGCATATAATCTTGGAGATAAAACAGATCAAAAAGTTAAATTAGAAAAATTTTCTGATGAAGAAATACTACAATTAGCAAAAAATTTACGTCACGGCATGCCAATTGCAACACCGGTTTTTGATGGAGTAAATGAAAAAGAAGTACAAGAACTATTAAAAATGGGTAATTTACCCACTTCAGGACAAATAACTTTGTTTGACGGACGAACTGGAGAAAAATTTGAAAGAAAAATTACAGTAGGATATATGTATATGTTAAAACTTAATCATTTAGTAGATGATAAAATGCATGCCAGATCCACAGGATCATACAGTTTAATAACACAACAACCTTTAGGCGGAAAGGCACAATTTGGAGGACAAAGATTTGGAGAGATGGAAGTATGGGCATTAGAAGCATATGGAGCTTCACATATATTACAAGAAATGTTAACAGTAAAATCTGATGATGTTACAGGAAGAACTAAAATGTATAAAAATATAGTCAGCGGAGAATATAAAATGGAACCAGGAATGCCTGAATCATTTAATGTATTAATAAAAGAAATACGTTCTTTAGGAATAAATATTGAATTAAGTAACGATTAAAATATTAATATAACAAAAAATTTAAAAAATAAACCTTATTAAAAACCTAAAATATTAACCATTCATATATTTATAAGAATAATCTATGAAAGATATATTAAAATTTTTTAAAAGTAATACAAAAGATGAAGAATTCGATTCTATTAAAATTTCATTAGCTTCACCTGAAATTATGCGATCATGGTCTTTTGGAGAAGTTAAAAAACCAGAAACAATAAATTATCGAACTTTTAAACCTGAACGTGATGGATTATTTTGTGCTCGTATATTTGGACCTATAAAAGATTATGAATGTTTATGTGGTAAATATAAACGTTTAAAACATAGAGGAGTAGTATGTGAAAAATGTGGTGTTGAAGTTACTCAAAGTAAAGTTCGTAGGGAAAGAATGGGTCATATTGAATTAGCTTCTCCTATAGCACATATATGGTTCTTAAAATCATTACCATCACGAATTGGTTTACTAATTGATATGCCTCTAAGAGATATAGAAAGAGTATTATATTTTGAATCATACGTAATTATAGAACCAGGTATAACAAATTTAGAAAAATATCAAGTTTTAACAGAAGATCAGTATATACACGCTGTTGATGAATTTGGAGATGAATTTGAAGCACAAATGGGAGCAGAAGCAATACAAAAACTTTTAAAAAAAATGGATTTAAAAAATACATGTATTCAATTAAAAAAAGAAGTATTAAAAATAAATTCAGAAACAAAAAGAAAAAAAATGACAAAAAGAATTAAATTAATTGAATCATTAATATCTTCTAAAAATAAACCAGAATGGATGATTCTAACTGTTCTTCCAATACTACCCCCAGATCTTAGACCATTAGTTCCATTGGATGGAGGTAGATTTGCTACATCCGATTTAAATGATTTATATAGAAGGGTTATTAACAGAAATAATCGATTAAAACGTTTATTAGAACTTTCTGCTCCTGATATTATTGTTAAAAATGAAAAAAGAATGTTACAAGAGTCAATTGATGCTTTATTAGATAACGGAAGACGCGGAAGATCAATTACAGGTTCAAATAAAAGACCTCTTAAATCTTTAGCTGATATGATAAAAGGAAAACAAGGTAGATTTAGACAAAATTTATTGGGAAAAAGAGTAGATTATTCCGGTAGATCTGTAATTACAGTGGGTCCTTACCTACGTTTAAATCAATGTGGTATACCTAAAAAAATGGCATTAGAACTATTTAAACCTTTTATATATGGAAAATTAGAACAAAAAAATCTTGCTACTACTATAAAATCTGCAAAAAAAATGGTGGAACAAGAAGAACCTATTGTATGGGATATATTAGATGAAATTATTCATAAACATCCTATTCTATTAAATAGAGCACCAACATTACATCGATTAGGAATACAAGCATTTGAACCAATGTTAATTGAAGGAAAAGCAATACAATTACATCCTTTAGTATGTGCTGCCTATAATGCTGATTTTGATGGTGATCAAATGGCAATTCATATTCCATTAACAAAATCTGCTCAAATAGAAGCTAGATCATTAATGATGTCAACTAAAAATATACTTTCACCTGCAAATGGAGAACCGATTATTGTTCCATCTCAAGATGTAATTTTAGGTATATATTACATGACGAGAAAAAAACATAACGGAAAAGGTGAAAATATGTTACTGTCCTCTTCAAAAGAAGCTGAACGAATGTATTATCTAGGTGCAGTAGATTTACATTCTACTGTTAGTATTCGTGTACATGAATATATTAAAAATGATAAAAATAATTTTATAAAGCAAAAAAAAATAATAAAGACTACAATAGGAAGAGCAATATTTTGGACAATAATGCCACGAGGATTACCATTTAACATTATCAATAAAACATTAAAAAAAACAGATATATCTAAAATTTTAAACACTTGTTATAGAATATTAGGATTAAAGGATACAGTAAATTTAGCTGATCAAATTATGTATATTGGATTTTCATATGCAGCAAAATCCGGTGTATCTGTTGGTATAAATGATATTATTATTCCAAAAGAAAAAACAAATATTATTTCTGAGGCAGAAAAAGAAGTATCAGAAATACACAAGCAATTCCAAACAGGATTAGTAACAGTAAGTGAACGATATAATAAAGTAATAGATATCTGGGCTACAGCAAATGAAAACATCGCTAAAGCTATGATGAAAAATTTATCATATGATATTTTATTTGATAATTATAAAAAAAAAATAATACAAAAATCTTTTAATAATATTTTTATTATGGCTGATTCAGGAGCTAGAGGTTCTGCTGCACAAATAAGACAATTAGCAGGAATGCGAGGATTAATGGCAAAACCTGATGGATCAATTATAGAAACACCTATAACAGCAAATTTTAGAGAAGGATTAAATGTATTACAATATTTTATTTCTACACATGGAGCAAGAAAAGGATTAGCTGACACAGCATTAAAAACAGCAAATTCAGGTTACTTAACTAGAAGACTGGTAGATGTAGCACAAGACTTAGTAGTTACAGAAACTGACTGTAAAACTCGAAAAGGAATATTAATGAGTTCATTAATTGAAGGTGGAGATGTTAAGGAATCATTAAAAGAAAGAGTATTAGGCCGAATTACTGTAGAAAATATTTATTATATAGATTCTATTAAAATTATGATACCACATAATACGCTATTAAATGAAAAATTGTGTAATATGCTAGAAAAAAATTCTATTGATACTATTAAAGTAAGATCAGTAGTACATTGTGAAACAAGTTTTGGAGTATGCTCGTATTGCTATGGACGTGATTTAGCTAGGGGAAAATTAGTTAATAAAGGAGAAGCGATAGGTGTTATCGCTGCACAATCTATTGGTGAACCAGGAACACAGCTAACTATGCGAACATTCCATATTGGTGGTGCAGCTTCAAAAGTAGCTTCTGAATCTAGTATTAGAATTCGAAAAAATGGAATCATTCATTTAAATCAAGCTAAATCAGTTATTAACTCCAATGGAAAAATTGTTATTACTTCCAGAAATGTTGAACTAAAAATGCTAGATAAACTAGGAAAAACACAGGAGAGTTATAAAATACCTTATGGATCTATTCTAGCAAAAGGTGAAGGAAAAAAAGTTTATGCTGGTGAAATAATTGCTACATGGGATCCTCATACTATTCCTGTTATTACTGAAGTAAGTGGATATATTAAATTTATTGATATGATTGACGGACAAAGTATTACAAAACAAAATGATGAATTAACAGGTTTATCTTCTATAGTAATTTTAGATCAATCTGAGAGAAATATACAAGGAAAAGACTTAAAACCATCACTTAAAATTATAGATAAAAATGGTTTAGACGTATTTATCCCTGGAACTGAAATGCCTGCTCAATACTTTTTACCAGGAAAATCTATTATACAGTTAGATAATGGAATGAAAATATCTTCAGGAGATACTTTGGCTAGAGTTCCGCAAGAATCAGTAGGAACAAAAGATATTACTGGTGGATTACCAAGAGTAGCTGATTTATTTGAAGCAAGAAAACCAAAAGAACTTGCTATTTTAGCTGAAATAAATGGAATTGTTTCATTTGGAAAAGAAACAAAAGGTAAAAGAAGATTAATTCTTACACCTCCAAATGGAAATAATACTTATGAAGAAATGATTCCTAAATGGAGACAACTTAATGTTTTTGAAGGAGAAAGAGTAGAAAAAGGAGATATTATTTCAGATGGACCTGAATCACCTCATGATATCTTAAGATTAAGAGGAATACAATCTGTTACAAATTATATAGTAAATGAAGTTCAAGAAGTTTATAGATTACAAGGAGTTAAAATTAATGATAAACATATTGAAGTAATAATTAGACAAATGTTAAGAAAAGCGACAATTATAAATTCTGGTGATTCTCCTTTTTTAAAAGGTGAACAAATAGAATATTCACGAATTATGCTAGAAAATAAAAAAATAAAAAAAAATAAAAAGAAAATAGCTACATTTTCTCGAGATTTATTAGGTATTACTAAAGCATCATTAGCTACAGAATCATTTATTTCAGCTGCATCTTTTCAAGAAACTACCCGAGTATTAACAGAATCAGCTGTTGCAGGTAAAAAAGATAAATTACGCGGATTAAAAGAAAATGTTATTGTTGGACGATTAATTCCAGCTGGAACGGGATATCAATACCATAAACAAAGATTAAAAAATAGAATAAAAAATACTTCTAATAAAAAAAATAATAAAACTTCTATTAGTGCAGAAGAAGCTGCTGCAAATTTATCTGAATTATTAAATTCTACAGAAAATATCAATAATAGAATATAAAAAAATTCGAGCTGATATTACAAACAGCTCGATATATTTCTTATAAAAAATTAAAAAATATACTTTTAATTTTGTAAATATAAAAAATAAAAAATACTTAATAAATATTAAATTTATACTATAAATATAGATATTACTCTATCTACCACTAAATACAATCAATAAAAAAAGATTGCATTAAGTGGAATAAAAAATTTAAATTTATTTTTTTAAAATTTTTTTCGAATATTTATAGTAGCTTGTATCATATTCTGTAATGCTAAATATGTTTCTGTCCAATTACGAGTTTTTAAACCACAATCTGGGTTAACCCATAATCGTTCTAATGATATATACTTTAAAGCTTTAAGTAATAATTTTTCCATCCATTTTACAGTAGGTATATTTGGAGAATGAATATCATAAACTCCAGGACCAATATCATTTGGATATTTAAATGTTTTAAAAAATTCTAATAATTCCATATCAGATCGAGATGTTTCAATAGTAATAACATCAGCATCTAAATCTACTATAGCAGACATAATATCATTAAATTCACAATAACACATATGCGTATGAATTTGAGTACTATCTTTTACTCCGGATGAACATAATTGAAATGATTTTACAGACCAAGATAAATAATCATTCCATTCTTTTTTTCTTAATGGTAATCCTTCTCGTAAAGCAGGTTCATCAATTTGAATTATATTAATACCAGATTTTTCCAAATCTAATACTTCATCTTGTAAAGCTAAAGCAATCTGCTTAGAAATATTTTCTTTAGAAATATCCTCTCGAGGAAATGACCAACATAAAATTGTTACTGGACCAGTTAACATAGCTTTTACTGGTTTTTTAGTTAGAGATTGAGCAAATTTAGACCATTTGACTGTAATTGGAGTAATTCGACTAATATCTCCTACAATAATTGGCGGCTTAACACATCGAGAACCATAACTTTGTACCCAGCCGTACTGAGTAAATACAAAACCCTCTAAATATTCACTAAAATACTCTACCATATCATTACGTTCAGGTTCGCCATGAACTAATACATCTAAACCTAATTTTTCTTGTTGAATTATATTATTTTTAATATGTATTTTAATTTCTTTTTCGTAATCTAACTGATTGATTACTTTATTCTTATAATCTAATCGTAATTTTCTAATTTCTTTAGTTTGTGGAAAAGAACCAATAGTAGTTGTTGGTAATATTGGTAAATTTAATTCTTTTTTCTGAATCTTAGAACGTATAATAAAATTATTTTTTCTTTTTGTTTGATCTAAAGAAATTTTTGAAACACGTTTTTGAACAACTATATTATTAACAATATTAGAGGATTTATATGCATCAATTGGTTTTATCCAATCATGTAATTCTTGTATGTCTAATTTTTTATTTAATACACGAGATAAAATAGATAATTCTAAACATTTTTGAACACCAAAAGAAAACCATGATTTTACAAAATCTGTTAAATTATCTTCTATAGACACATCTACAGGAACATGTAACAAAGAACATGAAGAACTAATCCAAAATGTATTTTTAAACTTCATAAAAGATTTTAATTTATTAAACCACTCAAGAAGATTTGCTTTCCAAATATTACGACCATTAATTATTCCTAATGATAATAAAAAATTATTATTTAAATAATTATGTAATTGAGATAAATCATATTTTCCAGAAATTAAATCAATATGTAAACCTTGAATAGGTAAATTATTAATTAAATCTAAATTGTGATTTATATCACCAAAATATGTAGCTAATAAAATTTTTATTTTATTTTTATTTAATGTATTATATGACAATTTAAATGCTTTCTTCCAATCCTTCGGAAGATCTAAAACTAAAATCGGTTCATCAATTTGTATCCATTCAACTTTTCTAATATTTAACTCTAAAAATACTTCTTGATAAATAGGTAATATTTTTTCTAAAAGATCTAATTTATTAAAATGAATTCCCTTTACTTTACCTAACCATAAATAAGTTAAAGGGCCTAATAAAACAGGTTTTACTGAATATCCTAAAGATAAAGCTTCATCAACTTCTTCAATAATTTGTTTCCACGAAAAATAAAAATTTTGATTATTGGTAAATTCTGGAACAATATAATGATAATTAGTATTAAACCATTTTGTCATCTCTGATGCTGAACAATTTTTATCAGTTAACTTAGACCCTCTAGCTACACGAAATAAAGTATCTAAATTTAACTCTTTTTCATTAGCACGATGGCGTTTAGGTATATTATTAATCATCATACTGATATTTAAAACATGATCATACCAAGAAAAATCACCTACTGTAACATAATCTAAACCACTTTTAATCTGAGTTTTCCAATTTTTTTTTCTAATTTTCTTCCCGGCAATCAATAATTCATTCAATGTAATTTTCTTTGACCAATAATTCTCTTGAGCAATTTTTAATTCACGATACAAACCAATTCTAGGAAATCCTAGTATATGATTTTTTATTGACATACATGTTTTTTCCTATTTTTATTTTAAAAAATTTTATTTATTGAAATAAATATTAATAAAAATTTTATATTTACAAAATTAAAAGATAATAATATTTACTAAATAAAAAAATAATTTATGATTTAAAAAATTAATTGTATACATTTACTATTAATGAATATAAAAATTTAAATAAAAATAAATTATTTCATTTAAAATTTAAATTTTTTTAATTCCAATTAAATATTAATAAATATTATGCATATAATAATATTATGCATATATATAATATTATTATAAATATACTTTAAAAAAATTAAAAATACTTTTATTTTTTAAAAAGATAAATATATATAAAAATTTATTAAATATTAAATAAAAATTTATTATAAATTATTTATTAAAATTTCAATAAAAATAAAATTAATAAAAAAATTTATCAATATTAAATATATTTTTTATAATTAACTATATAATTTATAATTTTTCTTTTAATATAAAAATTTTTAAATCTTAATAAGATAAGAATAATTTTCAAAAATTTATAACAATTAAAAAAATAAATTATTATAATCAAATAAAATTATATTTTATTAAAAAAAATAAATTATTTATTTTAAATATATTAAAATACATTTTTTATATTTTTTTAATAAAATCAAAAATTTTTATATATAATGAAAATTATTTATTTTTTAATATAAAAATATCTATTAAAATAATCCAATTCAAATAATCAAAAAATAAATTATAAAAAAATTTAATATTAAAATACTCTTATAAATACTTACATTATTTTTAAAAAAAATATTATGCTTCAATAGCAATTTTTAATTTTTTCATTGCGTTTTTTTCTAATTGTCTAACTCTTTCTGCTGAAATTCCATAATCTTGGGCAATTGCTTGCAATGTAATTTTAGAATCATTATGATCTAACCAGCGTCGTTTAATAATTTGCTGACTCCTTTCATCTAAAACTAATAAAGCATTACTTAATTTAGTAGTAGCATGAGATGCCCAATTTTCCTTTTCTACCTTAACTGCAAAATTTGATTTTTTATCTTCTAAATAAAAAGAGGAACGTAAGTTATTTACCGAGTAATCTGTACAAGAATCTTTTGAAGTAATATCAAAAGTAATATCTTGAGCTGACATACGTGCTTCCATTTCTTTAACTTCTTGTTTGCTAACTCCTAATTCACGAGCAACAATTTCTATTTCATTACGATTAAACCAACCTAATCTCTTTTTTGATTTTCTTAAATTAAAAAATAATTTTCGTTGAGCTTTTGTTGTAGCAACTTTAACTATTCGCCAATTTTTTAAAACATATTCATGAATTTCAGATTTTATCCAATGTACAGCAAAAGATACTAATCTAACATTAACATCCGGGTTAAATCTTCTAATAGCTTTCATTAATCCAATATTTCCCTCTTGAATTAAATCTGCTTGTGGTAAACCATATCCAGAATAATTTTTTGCAACATGAATTACAAAACGTAAATTTGATAAAATTAATAATTTTGCAGATTCTATATCACCATAAAAAAATAACTTTTTTGCCAGTAACTTTTCTTTTTCTGAAGTTAATATAGAAAAAGAATTTGCCATTCGAATATAAGCATCTAAACTACCAATATTAAAAAAACTGATTGTATTAATTTGATTTTTTACTTTTTTCATTTTATCCTAAAAATAAAATACATGATATATAATAATATATCAATTAATCACAGTAGATGTTGATAAACATATATTATTTAACAAATATTAAGAAAACTATTAATGAAGTTTTTTCTATTAAATATTTTAAAATCTGTTATTTTTTCTCCTGTACAAATATAACAAACCGGAATCAGTAAATCACTAAAAATAGAAAAAATAACACCACCTTTTGCTGTTCCATCTAATTTTGTTATAATAGATCCAGTAATATTTAAATTAGCAGAAAAAATTTTAGCTTGTTGCACTGAATTTTGACCTATTCCAGCATCTAAAACTAAAAATATTTCATAAAATGAAGTTAAATAAAATTTTTCAATTACTCGATTAATTTTTTGTAATTCCTGAATTAAATGATTTTTATTATGTAAACGACCAGCAGTATCAATAATTAAAATATCTATTTTTTTTTTTATTGCATTTTGAATAGAATCAAATACAACAGAAGCAGGATCAGAACCTAATGACTTTGAAAAAACAGAAATATTATATTTTAAACCTAATTCTATTAATTGATCAATTGCAGCAGATCGAAAAGTATCTCCAGCAGATAAAAGAACAGTTTTTCCTAATTTTTTATAATAATGAGCTAATTTTACAATAGTGGTCGTTTTTCCAACTCCATTAACGCCAACAACTAAAATAACAAATGGCATACTTGAATTAATATTTCTATCTATTTTTTTATTTATTTTTAACATATTTAATAACTGTTTTTTAAATATTTTTATAGCTACTGTTGATTCTGTAATATTCTTTTTTTTAATAGCTATTTTAAACATACTTAATATTTTTTTAGTAGAACTAGTTCCAAAATCAGATAATAATAATAAATTTTCTAACTTTTTAAAAATACGTTTATCTAATTTTTTTTCAGAAAAAATATTTTTTATACTTAAAGTAAAAAAATCTTTTGCTGTTTTTAAAGAATTTTTAAAAAAAGAAAAAAATTGGTTTTTAGATGTAGATTTATCAGAATGAATTAAATTATTTTTCTCTTTATATTTAGATTCAATTAATATTTTTTTTTTAGAAAAAATATTTAATCTAGAAAAAAAATTTTTTTTTTACTACACATACACACCTCATTATTTTATTATAATAAATAAAATAAAATTTAAATTATAATAATTCTATCAAATAGAGTAATAAATATGAAAACAAAAAAACAAAAAAAAATTCGTATTACTGGTGGAATATTTAAAGGAAGAATACTGCATTCTATAAATAAAACTAATATACGACCTACCAGAAACTGTATTAAACAAGTAGTTTTTAACTGGTTACAAAAATATATTAAAAATTCAATATGCTTAGACTGTTTTTCTGGAAGTGGCAGTTTAAGTATAGAATCAATATCTAGGTCAGCTAAATCAGTAACAGCATTAGAAAAAAATTATATTTTAGTAAAAAAAATAAAAGAAACATTAAAAAAATTTTTAATTAATAATATATCTATATTACATGTAAAAACACAAAAATGGTTAAAAAAAAAGGGTCATCCGTTTGATATTATCTATTTAGATCCACCTTTTAATAATAAACTATTATTAAATCAATCTATAAAATATTTAGAAAAATATAATTGGACACAAAAAAACTCAATAATATATATTGAACATACTGACGATAATATATATATACCAGATAATTGGAAATTGATGAAAAAAAAAAAAATCGGTATTGTGTTATTATCATTATTTTATAAAAATAAAAATATCTAAAAAAGTTAATATAAGAAAATACTAAAATTATTTCATAAAATATAAATATATATAATTACAAATTAAAATATATACTAACAATAACGTTTAAAATAAAATATAATATTCTTATATAAGAAAATCTATTTTTACATAAACGACAACAAATTACAATATACAATATATATTTTTATTATTAATTTTTATAAAAATAATAAAAATAAATATATAATATTTTCTCAATTTAACTATTGTATATATTTTTACCTATAAAAATAAATTTAAAGGAAAAAATAATATAAATGAAAAATTTTTTAATCAAATTAAAGAAAATAATGCCTAAATATATACAACCAAAATTTTTTAATGATAAAGAATTATTAATTTGGAATCAAGAACAAGGAAAAAAATATTCTAAGTCTATAATTCAAAAAAATAAAGCTATGAAAATACAAAAAATATTGGGTAGATCAGGAATAAAAGAGTTATATATAAACTGTTCATTTAAAAACTACCATATACAACATGAAGGTCATAAAAAAGTACTTTATGCAGCAAATAAATATGCAAAAAACTTTCAAAATAGTATTGCAAACTTTATTTTTTCAGGTCGATCAGGAACAGGAAAAAATCATTTAGCTGCTGCAATTGGAAATTATTTAATTTCAAATGGAAATAGTGTATTAATTATTAGTATCGCAGATCTTATGTCAAATTTAAAAGGAACATTTAATAAATCTTCTAATAAAGAAATGACAGAAAAAAAATTATTACATAATCTATGTATTTTAGATCTATTAATAATTGATGAAATCGGAATGCAAACAGAATCTCGATATGAAAAAATAATTATTAATCAAATTATAGATAGACGTTCATCATCAAAAAAATCTACAGGAATGTTATCTAATTTAAATTATAAAAGAATGAATGATTTATTAGGAGAGAGAGTTATGGATAGAATGAGATTAGGAAATAGTTTATGGTTAACATTCGAATGGAATAGCTATAGGAAGAATATAAATGGAAATGAAAAATATTAATTATAACTTAAAATGAAATTAATTATTTAATTATACGAGAAACATATTTTCCAATACGGGTATCTATTCGTATTAAATCACCTTTTTTAATAAATAAAGGAACGCGTACAGTAACACCCGTTTCTAATTTTACTAATTTCGTAGATAAATTAACTGTATCACCTTGTATTGCTATATCTGTATTTTTAACTTTTAAATTAATAAAATTATCTATATATACAGCAATAGGAGAACTATTCCATAAAGTTATCTTACAAATAGAAAGATTAGTTAACCACTTTTCACAACCAAATAAAAATTTTTTTAAAACATGAATATGTTCAAAATTTTTTTTATTCATAAATATCCAAACATATCCAGTATTATATAAATATGAGGATTCAATTTCTATAACATCGGTAGAATAAAAAATGTCTGTTGCTTTAAATGTTTTATTTAATATTTTATTGGTTAATAATTCTTTTAATTTAATTCTAACAAACGCCTGACCTTTTCCCGGCTTAATAAACTCACTATGTTGAACTTCATATGGATGATTTTTTATTAAAATTTTTAATCCAGATTTTAAAGAATTACCACTATATGCTGTCATAATATATATCTCAAAATATATTAATAATAAATATAATTAAAATACCCCTTGTTCTCATAATAATAGTTCCTGAGAACAAGAAGATCATTAAAATTTGTAATACTAAATAAATTTTATTTTTCTTTACAAGAAAAATAAAAAAATATTACATCATTCCACCCATACCGCCCATACCACTTCCAGGGGTAGCATTTAAATCAGGTGAAGATTTTTCATCCTTAGGTAAATCTGTTACCATACATTCAGTTGTAATCATTAAACCTGCTACAGAAGCAGCATATTGCAATGCAGAACGAGTAACTTTTGTAGGATCTAAAATACCAAAAGATATCATATCTCCATATTCATCAGTAGCTGCATTATAACCATAATTACCTCTTCCATCTTTTACATTATTTGTCACTACAGACGGTTCTTCACCGGAATTTGCAACAATCTGACGTAAAGGAGCTTCCATTGCACGTAAAGCTACACGTATTCCAACATTTTGATCTTCGTTTTGACCATTAATACGAGAAATTTTTTCTGCTACTCGAACTAAAGCAACACCACCTCCAGGTACTACACCTTCTTCTACTGCTGCTCTTGTTGCATGTAAGGCATCTTCAACACGAGCTTTTTTTTCTTTCATTTCTACTTCTGTTGCAGCACCAACTTTTAATACAGCTACACCACCAGAAAGTTTTGCTAAACGCTCATTCAATTTTTCTTTATCATAATCGGAAGTTGCTTCACTTATTTCTTGTCTAATTTGATTAATACGATTTTTGATAGTATTTTTTTCACCATTACCATCAATTATAGTAGTTGCATCTTTACTAATTACTACACGTTTTGCTTGTCCTAAATCTTCTAAAGAAGATTTTTCTAATTCCATAGCTAATTCTTCTGATATAACAGAACCACCTGTAAGAATAGAAATATCTTGTAACATTGCTTTTCGACGATCTCCAAAACCAGGAGCTTTAACAGCAGAAACTTTAACAATTCCTCTCATAGAATTAACTACTAAAGTTGCTAAAGCTTCACCTTCTAGATCTTCCGAAATAATTAATAAAGGTTTACTAGATTTAGCTACAGCTTCTAAAATAGGTAAAAGTTCACGAATACTAGAAATTTTTTTATCTGCCATTAAAATATAAGGATTATCTAATTCTACTAAACCAGTTTCTGGCTTATTAATAAAATAAGGAGATAAATAGCCTCTATCAAATTGCATACCTTTTACTACTTCTAATTCATTTTGTAATCCAGTACCTTCTTCTACAGTAATTACACCATCATTCCCTACTTTTTCCATAGCCTCAGCTATTAAACTACCTACTTTTTCATCTGCATTTGCAGAAATAGTACCAACTTGTGTAATAGCTTTAGAATCAGAACATGGAACAGATAATTTTTTTAATTCATCAACAGCGCTAATAACTGCCTTATCAATACCTCTTTTTAAATCCATAGGATTCATTCCTGCAGCTACAGCTTTTAAACCTTCATTTACTATAGATTGAGCTAATAAAGTAGCAGTTGTCGTTCCATCTCCAGCTGCATCATTAGCTTTAGACGCAACTTCTTTAACCATTTGAGCGCCCATATTTTCAAATTTATCTTCTAATTCAATTTCTCTAGCTACAGAAACACCGTCTTTAGTAATGCTTGGCGGACCAAATGATTTATCTAAAACAACATTTCTTCCTTTCGGACCTAGTGTTACTTTTACAGCATCTGCTAAAACATTAACTCCACGAAGCATTTTAATTCGAGCTTCATTACCGAATTTTACATCTTTTGCTGCCATTTTAAAATATCTCCTTAAAATTTTAAATTGAAAGTAAATATTATAATACTATTACTCTTCTATAATTGCTAAAATATCACTCTCTGTAAGAATTAATACTTCTTCATTATTAATAGTTTCAGTTTTTGCTCCATAACCTTCATTAAAAATAACAATATCACCTACTTTTACATCTAATTTTTTAATATTTCCGTTATCTAACATACGACCTTTACCTACCGATAAAACTACTCCTCGAGTAGATTTTCCTGCAGCAGAACCAGTTAAAACAATACCACCTGCTGATTTTGATTCTGCTTCATTTCGCTTAACAATAACTCTATCATGCAATGGACGAAGCTTCATATTTATTAATCCCCTTTAATAATTTTAATATTATATTTTTTAAAAAAATAATAAATAATATTTATATTAATGAACTCTTACATTTTAAGAATATATGGACCTTAATAAAGAATTTCAAGGGGTATTTAAATTTTTATTTAATTCTTTGAATAATAAAATTTTTAAAAATAAAAATATTGACAAAAGTAATATTTTAATGTTTAATATTTTTTAAATGCCCGGATAGCTCAGTCGGTAGAGCAGGGGACTGAAAATCCCCGTGTCGGTGGTTCAATTCCGCCTCCGGGCATATTTTTAATAAAAAAATTATTTATTTCTTTATATAACTTTTTTATTTCCCAATACAAAATTCAGAAAATATTTTATTTAGTAAATCATCATTACTAAAATATCCAGTAATTTTTAATAAACAATCCATAGATAAACGAATATTATCTGATAATAATTCAATACATTTATTTTTAAACCAATATTTTTTACCATTAATTAAATATTTTAATGCATTTTCTAATTCTGATAAATGTCTTCTTCTTGCTAAAAAAATACCTTCAGTATTATTTAGTGAACTAGATATTTCATTAATTCTATTTTTTAAAAAATCTAATCCAGTTTTATTTTTAATTGATAAATAAATACATTTGAATTTTTTATAAATAATTTTTAAATACGGTTTTTGATTAATAAGATCTATTTTATTAAAAATAAAAGTAATATTTTGATTGGATTTTAATTTATTAATACTTTTAAGAATTAATTTATTATTAAATAATTGATCATTAGTAATATCTAACATTAAAAATATATGATCGCAGGAATAAATTTTTTTTTTTGCTAATTTTATACCTATTTGTTCAATAATATCTTTACTTTTACGTAATCCAGCGGTATCCATTAATTCGCAGGATATTCCATTTATCCATATATTTTTACAAATTATATCGCGAGTTGTTCCTGGAACATCAGTAACAATCGAAGCTTTTTGATTAGATAAATAATTAAATAAACTAGATTTACCTACATTAGGAGAACCTGAAATAACTATTTTAATACCTTTTTGCAAAACATTACTATAATGTGCAGTATTAATTAATTTTTGAATCAATTTAATAACTTTAATTAAATCTATTTCTATACTTTGAAATAAAAATAGTTCATTCATTTCATCAGGAAAATTAATAATAGCCTCAATTCTAGAATATAATATCTTTAATTGTTCTATAATAAAATGTATTTTTTTTGAAAAACTACCAGACAAAGAACGTAAGGCTGCTTTAATAGAAAGTTCAGATTGTGCGTTAATTAAATCACAAATTGATTCAGATTGTATTAAATCCATTTTTTTATTTAAAAACGCTCTTTCAGAAAATTCTCCCGGACGTGCCATACGAACATTCTTAGTTAATAATATATTTTTTATTAATAAATCTAATAAAAATGGATTTCCGTGACCGTGAAACTCTAATACATCTTCTCCAGTAAAAGATCTAGGAGAATTAAAAAATAAAGCTATTCCATTGTCAAGAATATTCCCATTAACATCTAAAAAAGATACATAATGTGCAAATCGTTCTTGCATTGAAATTCTTAAAAATTTTTTTATTATTTTTAAAACAGAAGATCCTGATATTCTTATAATTCCAACGCTAGACCGACCAAAAGAAGTAGCAGGAGCTACAATAGTTTCATGAAATATCATATACTATTTTTATTCCGTATATAAAAAAATAATTTTATTAAATAAAATTATTTTTTTTATTATTTAAATAATCATTATTAATGATGCTATATATCTTTATCAATAAAATTTATAGATATAAACCATTGTTGAAAAAAAGTAATAAGATTATTTGTAATATAATATATTATTAAACCAGAAGGAAGCCATAAAAAAAAAATAGTACTTAATACCGGAATAAAACACATAATATTTTTTTTTTCAAAAATATCTTTAAAATCTAAATCATTAATCTGGGTAAGGAAAACACTAAAACCCATAAAAAGAGGCAAAATATAATATGAATCATAACTTGATAAATCATAAATCCATAAAAAAAATGGAGAATGTCTTAATTCAATAGAAGATACTAATACATAATAAAATGATAAAAATATTGGAGTTTGTATTATAAAAGAAAAAAAACCATTGATTGGACTAATTTTATTTAATGAATATAAAGATAAAATTTTTCTATTTTGTTTTTTAAAATCATTATGATATTTTTTTTTTATTGTTTGAACTTTTGAATTTAAAGATCTCATTTTTAACATAGATATATACTGTAATTTTGTTAAAGGATACATAATTACCCTAATTAAACATGTAATTACAATAATTGTAATACCCCAATTATGAAATATACTATAAAAAAAAACTAATAACTTAAATAAAGGATAAGAAATTATATTTAATAACCCGTAGTCAATAGTAGATCCTAAATTTTTGGAAATATAAGATAATTTATTTTGAATATTCGGCCCTATCCAAAGACAAGAAGACATTTTATAAACAGAATTAGGATTAATACAATCTTCTGAAGATATAAAACCTATTACTGCAATATTTTTATTAATACAATTAGAATATATCGTATATTTTTTAATAAATTTAGGAATCCAAGCTGTTAAAAAATATTTTTGTAACATTGCTATCCATCCATTACGTGTTATTAAATTTATATTTTTTTTATAAAAAATATCATCAAAACTATGTTTTTGATAATTTTCTTTATCACTAGAAAAAGCAGCGCCTATATAAGATTTTATATTAAAAAAATTATTCAAAAAACTATTTTTTTTCGATAAAGATATTGTTTGTTGTATTTCACCAAATATAGACTGGTATATTGGTTTTTTACTATAATTATGAATTATATATTTTATATCAACAGAGTACGAACCTTTTTTTAAAGATATTATTTTTGTATAAAGAATATTATCAATAGACTTCCAATTCATAAATACTTTAACTTTTTTTTTTCCGGGCTTTAATTTATATAAAACTGATTCTACTGTATATATAGGTTGTTGTCTTTTAAAAAAAAAATTAGAATTATCTCTTTTTAAAAATCCATCAATAATTCTATACATGAATTTTTTTTTGTTTTTTAATAAAACAAATGGAGAATTTATATTTACATGATTTTTATATTTTAAAAGAGTTGCATGTTCAATATTACCACCTAATAAATTAATATCCAAAGATAATACATCATTTTGTATATTAATTAATTGGTTTTTATTTTTATTAAAATTATTACTTAAAATTTGAGATGTAAAATTATTTATTTTTAAATTATTTTGGTTCACAAAAAAATTTAAATGAAAAATATTCCACAAAAAAAAAGAAAAAAAAATACAAAATATTACAAAAAAAATACGTTTAAAATATATCATAAAAAATTTCTCATTATTAAATATTAAAAAATAAAATATAACATATCTATTATATATAAGAATTCATGGTATAATCTATTTAAATAAGTCAAAAAAAAATATTAATTTTTATAAATCCATAATTTTTGTAAAAAATAAAAAACACTTTTATTACTTAATAAATTTATATTTTTCTTTACAATAATAATAAAATCCATTAATAGTAAATTATTTTGAACTAAACGAAAACTTTCCTTAATAAGACGTCGAATCCTATTACGATCATGTGCATATGTGATATTTTTTTTAGAAATTGAAATACCTAATCTTGGAAATTTAAAATGATTTAAACATATAAACATAATAAATTTTTTTGTATAAATTCTTCTTTTTTGAATGTAAACATTTTGAAATTGAATATTAGATAATAAACGTAATTTCTTTTTAAAAGAAAATTGAAGCATATTTTTATATTTTTATAAAAAGTTCTAAACACATAAAACTGAACGTAATTTAGAACGTCGACGTGATAAGATATCTCGTCCGCCTTTAGAAGACATTCGAGCTCGAAAACCATGAGTGCGATTACGCTTAATAATAGATGGTTGAAAAGTACGTTTCATATAAATTTTTCCTTTATAAAATCTAAAAAAATATATAAATAATATTTGATAACATATCAGTTATATATTTTATAATCAATTATTAATTTTTTTAAAAATATAAAATTATTTCTAGTAGATATATTTAAACAATTATTTTTTAAATATAAAAATTTAATATCATTATATTTTTTAAAAAAAATATTATAACAAATAACTTCAAAAAATATACTTTATTTCAAAAAAAAAATATAAGTTTAATTATTTTTTAAAAATTAATTATATAATACTTCTAATTTAGAAAAAATATTTAAGATAATTAAAATCATTACAAACTAAATTTAATACATAAATATTACTATTAAAAGTTATAATAAAAAATATTATTATATAATTTATATACTTCTAATAACTTTGAATTAAAATAGATCTAAAAATAGTATATAAATAATTTTAAAAAATTGCTATACAAATTTTGTAATAAAAAAAACTCTATTTATTATGACGTATCTATTAAATAAAAAATCAAATATATTATTATATAATCAAAATATATATAAAAAAATAGAAAAAAAAAAAAAATAAAAATAAAATTATCTACATATACAGGAATTAATCAAAAATATCAATTTCATAATTTCATTGAAGGTAAATCAAATCAATTAGCTCTTTATGTATCTTATAGATTTACAAATAACTTAAAAAATTTTTATAATCTATTATTTTTATATGGTAAATCGGGTTTAGGAAAAACACATTTACTCCATGCTATTGGAAATAAAATTCTAATAGAAGACTATCGTAAAAAAGTAATTTATGTACATTCAGAAAATTTTATTCAAAATATGATAAATTCTTTAAAAAATAATTCTATTGAAAAATTTAAAAACTATTATCGCTCTATTGATGTATTATTAATAGATGATATTCAATTTTTTTCTAATAAAAAAAGATCTCAAGAAGAATTATTTAATACATTAAATACTTTATTTGAAAAAAGACAAAAAATTGTAATAACAGCAAATTGTTATCCAAGTTATATTAGCGGAATTAATGAATGTTTGAAATCTAGATTTAAATGGGGTTTAACTATATCAATTAATCCTCCTGAATTAAATACCAGAATTAATATTCTATTACATAAAGCTCTTGAAAATAAAATTAATTTAACATATGAAATAGCAAAATTTATTGCAAGAAAATCATATTCCAACGTAAGAGAATTAGAAGGAATTTTAAAAAAAATACATATAGCTTCTTTATTTAATAAAGAAAAAATAACAATTCATTTAGCTAAAAAAATTTTAAATAAATTAATGAAATACAAAAAAAAAAATATAGATATATTATCTATTCAAAAAACAGTCTCTAAATACTTTAATATTACAATATCAGATATGATTTCTAAAAAAAGATCACAATCTATTGTACAATCTAGACAAATTGCAATGACATTAATAAAAAAATTAACAAAATATAGTCTTTCAGATATAGGCATTGCATTTGGAAAAAAAAATCATACTACTGTTCTTTATGCTTGCAAAAAAATCAATCAATTCAAAAAACAAAAAAAACAAATCTACTATGATTTTTTATATTTATTTAATCAACTAAATTCATAAAATATGGAATTCAAAATAAAAAAAAATGATTTTTTAAATTCATTTAAAAAAAATAATAGAATTATAACAAAAAATCCAATATTTCCAATACTAGAAAATATAATCATAAAAATTAATCAAAATATATTACAATTAACTAGTTCTAACCTAGAGATAGAAATAAATACATATATAAATAAAAAATATTTTATTTTCTATAAGTCAGGTTGTATTACAATTTCTGGTAAAAAAATATTAAATATTTGTCGTAATATACCAAATAATAAAGAATTATATTTTCAATTAATTAACAACAAGATGCATATTAAAACATCTAATAGTTTATTTAAACTAAATATAACTCCATATAACAATTTCCCAATATTTCAAAAATTTACTAATTCAAAAAAATTTTTTATTTCACAAACAATATTAAAAGAAATAATTTTATTAACACATTTTTCAATTGCCCGTAATGATATTAGAAATTCTTTAAATGGAATGTTATTTGAATATAAAAATAATTATCTGTATGGTGTAACTACAGATGGACATAGATTATCTATGTATAAAATTAATTTAAATTTAAATACAACTACATTTTCCATAATTATAAATAGAAAAAGTATATTAGAATTATCTAGAATAATGTTATTAAATAAAGATTTAATAAAAATTAAAATTAATAATAATAATATATCTTTTGAAATAAATAAAATATTATTAATAACTAAATTAATAAATAGTGATTTTCCAAATTATAACGATATTATATTAAAAAAATATAAATATTGTATATCAATATCAAAAGAAAAATTAAAAGAATCTTTATTAAAAACATCAATTTTATGTAATACTACCTTCAAAGGTGTTTCTTTAAATTTTTCAAAAAATTTATTAACAATAACATCTAAAAATCAAGAAGATGAAGAATCTTATGATTCATTTTCTATTTACTATATATATGAAGATATCTCATTTTCTATAAATGTATTTTATTTACTTGATGTTATTAATGCATTAAATTCTAAAAAAATTAATATTTTATTTAATAATCCAATTTCTAGTATTCAAATTCAATCAAATTTACAAAAAGAAATAACATATATTATTATGCCTTTAAAATTATAATAACAGCTTTCATATTAAATAAAATTTTTATATTTTTACAAAAATTTTCATAAAAAAATTATTTATATTTATATAAAAATATTTTTAAAAAAAATTATTTAGATATAAATAAAAAACAAAAAAAATATAAATTTAAAATAGGATATTATATGTCAAATTTATATACCTCATCTAATATTAAAATATTAAAAGGATTAGATGCAGTTAGAAAAAGACCGGGTATGTATATTGGAGATACTGATGATGGAACTGGATTACATCATATGGTATTTGAAGTAGTAGATAATTCAATAGATGAAGCTTTAGCTGGATATTGTAACTTAATTAATGTTGTAATATACAAAGATAATTCTGTATCAATAAAAGATAATGGAAGAGGAATACCTGTTGATATTCATCCAGAAGCAGAAATATCTGCAGCGGAAGTAATTATGACTGTTTTACATGCTGGAGGAAAATTTGATGATAATTCATATAAAGTATCAGGCGGTTTACATGGAGTAGGAATATCTGTAGTAAATGCTTTATCAGAAAAACTAAAACTATGTATTTATCGAGAAGGAAAAAAATATCAACAAATATATTTTAATGGAAATCCTCAACAATCTTTATTAAATGTTGGAAAAACAAAAAAAAGAGGTACAAAAATTCGATTTTGGCCAAATAAAAAAATTTTTACTAATCAAAATATTTTTCAATGCGAAATTTTACAAAAAAGACTAGAAGAATTATCTTTTCTAAATTCTAATTTATTAATACAATTAAAAGATTTAAGAAATAAAAAACAATTCAAATATTTTCATAAAGGTGGAATTAAATCTTTCATAAAGAATATAAATCACAATAAAAAACCCATTCATAATAAAATTTTTATTTTTAAAAGAAAAAAAAAAAATATTGAAGTTAATATTGCTATGCAATGGAATTCAACATTTCAAGAAAAAATACTTTGTTTTACAAATAATATACCTCAACAAGATGGAGGTAGTCATTTATCTGGTTTACGTGCAGCTTTAACAAGAACATTAAATTATTTCTCTGATAGAGAAAGATCGAGTAAAAAAAATAAGATTACAATTACTGGTGATGATACAAGAGAAGGTTTAACCGCATTAATTTCAATTAAAATGTTTAATCCTAAATTTTCTTCTCAAACAAAAGAAAAATTAGTGTCTTCTGAAGTAAAATCTGTTGTTGAAACACTATTAAATGAACATTTAATGGATTTTTTATTAGAAAACCCAAAAGATTCAAAAATTATTATTACTAAAATAATACAATCCGCAAGATCTAGAGAAGCAGCAAAAAAAGCAAGAGAAATCACGAGAAAAAAGGGAGCATTAGAAAATACAAGCCTTCCCGGAAAATTATCTGATTGTCAGGAAAAAGATCCTTTATTCTCAGAAATATATTTAGTAGAAGGTGATTCAGCTGGAGGATCTGCGAAACAAGGCAGAAATAGAAGAAATCAAGCAATATTACCACTAAAAGGTAAAATATTAAATATAGAAAAAGCTCGATTTGAAAAAATAATAAATTCACCAGAGTTAATTACATTAATTACTGCTTTAGGTTGTGGTTTTGGAAAAGAAGAATATAACCCTAAAAAATTAAGATACCATTACGTTATAATCATGACTGACGCAGACATAGACGGGTTACATATCAGAACACTATTATTAACATTTTTTTTTCGACAAATGCCTGAAATTATAGAACAAGGACACATATATGTTGCTCAACCACCGTTATATAAAATTAAAAAAGGAAAAAAAGAAAAATATTTAACAAATACAAAATCATTATATAAATATCAATATCAATTAATAAAAAAAAATAGTTATATAAAATATAAAATAAAAAATAAAAAACAAAAAAATAAAAAAAAATTTAAAAAAATTCTATATGAATATAAAAAAATTAATAAAATTTTTCTTTTTTTAAATAAAAAAATTCCATTATTTATTTTTAAAACTATAATTTATATAATTCCATTAAATAATTTAAAAAAAAAGAAAAATGTAAAAAAATGGATAAAAGAATTAATAAAAAATTTACAAAAACAAAAATATTTAAATAAAAAAAATATATATTCTTATCAGATAAAAAATAACCATGATCATTATGAACCAATACTAAATATTAGCGATAAAAATAATTTTTATTCATATCACTTAAAAAATAAATTTTTTTTAAATAAAAAATATAAAAAAATTCTTAATTTTATTAAAAAAATTAATTATATGGTTTCAAATAATGCTTATATTAAATTTAACAAGAAAAAATTTAAATTTAATAATTTAGATAAAATAATTAATTTATTAATTAAAGAAACAAGAAAATTTATTGTTATTCAAAGATATAAAGGATTAGGAGAAATGAATCCTGAACAATTATGGACAACTACAATGAATCCAAAAACAAGAAAAATGTTACAAATTACTATGAATGATGCTAGTACAGCAAATGAAATATTTAGTACATTAATGGGAGATTCTGTAGAACCTAGAAGGAATTTTATCAAAAAAAATGCTTTATATGCAAAAAATATTGACATTTAAATTTTTTAAAAACCATAAAAAAATACTTTATCTATAAAAATATTAATTTCGGCAGGAAATTTATTTAAGAAACCTGCCAAAAATGTATCAATAAATTTTTAAGAAAAAATATAAGAAAATTGATTAATATTTCATTTTTTTAAGAAAAATCAATAATATAGAAATTGCTACAGGAGTAATTCCTGAAATACGAGAAGCTTGTCCTATAGAATTAGGTCGATATTTATTTAATTTAATTATTACTTCATTAGATAAACCTGTAACACAATTATAATCATTAATTAACGATAAACAAGTATTTTCATTACGTATACATTTTTTTACTTCATCTTCCTGACGTTGAATATACCCATAATATTTGCTCTTTGTCTCAATTTCTTCTATTACTGTTTTATCTGTTAAAGTAGAATTATTAGGTATATAACAATTTAAAAAATCCATTAAAATATCATATGATATATTTGATCTTCTTAAAAAATCAAAAGCAGTACATGTTTTTTTTAAACTAATATTAATATTTTTTTTCTTAAAAAAATCATCTATAAATTTAGGCTTAATAATAATATTTTTTAAACGATAATATTCTTTTTCAATAGAAAATTTTTTTTTAGAAAAAATTTTCCAGTGTTTTTGATTAATTAAACCAAAATTATAAGCAATTTCTGTTAAACGTTCATCAGCATTATTTTCTCTTAATAATAATCTATATTCTGCTCTTGAAGTAAACATACGATATGGTTCAGAAGTACCTTTATTACATAAATCATCTATTAAAACACCTATATACGCCTGATTTCTTTTTGGAAACCAAAATTCTTTATTCTGAATTAATAAAGAAGAATTTATACCTGCAATTAAACCTTGTGCAGCAGCTTCTTCATATCCCGTTGTACCATTGATTTGACCGGCTAAAAATAAATTTTTAATAATTTTTGATTCTAGTGTCATATTTAAATCTCTAGGATCAAAATAATCATATTCCACAGCATATCCAGGATAAATAATATGTGTTTTTTCTAATCCTTTAATTGAAAGAATCATTTTTTTTTGAATAGAAAAAGGTAAACTTGTGGAAATACCATTAGGATAAATTATATTGCTATTTATACCTTCAGGTTCTAAAAATATTTGATGACGATTTTTATCTGGAAACCGTACTATCTTATCTTCAATTGAGGGACAATATCGTGGACCCACTCCAGTAATACTTCCATTATATAATGGACCTCTACTTAAATTATTTTTGATAATTTCATGTGTATTTAAATTTGTATATGTTATATAACATGGAACTTGAATAGGATGTTGCGAAACACAACCTAAAAAAGAAAAAACTGGAGTAGGAGTATCACCCCATTGTTTTTCTAAAATATCTAGATTAATAGTTTTTAAACTTAATCTTGGCGGAGTTCCAGTTTTTAAACGTCCAATTCGAAAAGAAAAATTTTTTAAATTTTTTGCTAAAACAGATGAAGCAGAATCATTTCGTCGACCTCCAGATGAAATATTTGAACCTATATACATTTTTCCATTTAAAAAAGTTCCTGTGGTTAATATTACTACAGAACTTTTAAAAGATTCGCCATTACAAGTTAAAACTCCATAAACCTGATTATTTTTAATAATTAAATTAGATACTTCTCTTTCAAGGATAGTCAGATTATCCTGATTGTTTAAAAAATATTGCATTTTTTTTTGATATAAAATTCTATCTGCTTGAGCCCGAGTTGATCGTACGGCTGGCCCTTTTTTAGAATTTAATATTCTAAATTGAATACCAGAATAATCAATTACTCGTGCCATTAAACCCCCCATAGCATCAATTTCTTTTACTAATTGACTTTTTCCTAAACCACCAATAGCAGGATTACATGATAAAACACCGATAGTATTAATATTTTTCGTTAACAATAAAGTTTTCTGACCCATTCTTGAAGAAGCGGACGCTGCTTCTGTACCAGCATGTCCAGCTCCAATTACAATAATATCAAATTTTTCATAAAAAACCATTTTTTTTTCCTAATAAAATATTTTTTATTTATATATA